>JARGOW010000022.1:6764-14849 GCA_029212955.1 Planctomycetota bacterium
ATGTGTCCCCTGCTCACCATCTTTTGCGATGGCATCGGCATTCTCGGCGGCGGCTTCATTTCCGTGGCCCAACTCAACGTGAGTTGGGACATGTACCTGGACACGGCATTCTCGGCGCTTGAAACCAAGGCCAATCTGATTCCCATCCCCAAAGATGTGTACGCGGGCCTGCTCAAGTCCTGGGTCTTTGGCGGACTCATCGCCGTGGTCTCCTGCTCCGCCGGACTGAATGCACGCGGCGGCGCACTCGGGGTGGGCAAGGCCACCAGCCGGGCCGTTCGCGACTCGATCATCGTGACCATCGTGGCCAACTACTTCCTCACCTGGGCTCTCTACTCGTGATGGACGAAAAACAACAAAACCCCTCGGACGAGGTTGTGGTCCGTCTCACCGATGTGCACAAGGCTTTTGGGCCCAAGAAGATCCTGCGCGGTGTGAGCTTTGAGCTTCGCCGTGGCAAGTGTCTAGGCATCATGGGCGGATCGGGCACGGGCAAGTCCGTGACCCTGCGCCACATCATCGGGTTGATGCAACCCGACGCGGGCACCATCGAAGTCGAAGGCCGCGACCTGTCCACGATTTCGCGCTTCGACATGCAGGAGATGCGCAAGAACATCGGGTACGTTTTCCAGGAAGGCGCCCTGATCAACTGGCTCACGGTGGGTGAAAACCTAGCCCTGCCCCTACGGGAAAACACCAAGCTCAGCGACGCGGAAATCAATGCCAAGGTCCAGGAGAAGCTCGAGCTGGTCTACATCCCCGACGCTGGCAGCAAATTCCCCTCCGAGATTTCGGGCGGTATGAAAAAGCGCGTGGGCCTGGCCCGCGCCCTGATCACGGACCCGGACTTGATCCTGTACGACGAGCCCAACGCGGGCTTGGATCCGGAAATTTCGCGCTCAATCAACCGCCTCATGCGCGAGGTATCCGATCGACTCAACGTGACCTCCTTGGTCGTCGAGCACCGCATCGAGTGCATTCAAACCGTCGCCGACGAAGTGGTTTTCCTGCTCGATGGCCACGTGCATGTGCGCGACAACGTCGACTCTTTCTTCCACCCCACCGATCCGCGCCTCAAGGAATTCCTGGGGGTCTAAGCCCCCATTTCCTTTCCCTCAAGGAACACGCCCATGTCTCCCCAGCGCCACACCCTCCTCGGTCTCCTATTCCTGGCCGCCATTTCAGTCCTCGGCTACTACACGCTCTTCCGCGCGGACTTCAATCCGTTCAAGGAACAGCACAAATTCGAGGTGTACTTCGAGGATGCGGGTGGCCTACGCGAAGGCGACGCCATCCTCGTGGCTGGCATGCGCTGGGGAAAGGTCGAAGCCCTGCACTACGACGCCCAGGAAAACGACCCCGAGCGACGCATCAAAGCCAGCTTGGTCCTGAGCCAGCGGGTCAAGCTGTACGCGGACCACGAGATCACCATCGAGGACGCCTCGGTGCTGGGCGGTAAATTCCTGAAGATCGAGCCCGGCTTCCCCAATACCGGCGACGCCCCCGAGGGTGATCTGTACGGTTCGGTGCCCGGATCGGCCCTGGCCTCCATCGGCGCGCTCATCGAAGAAAACCGCGGCGCCATCCAAAGCACGATGGCGGACCTCTCGGCCCTCATGGCCGATGCCAAGGCAGGCAAGGGCGTGCTCGGCGCGCTCTTCTCCGATGAGACCCTGCGGGCGGACTTGACCGGGGCCGTGAGCTCCGTGCGCGGCGCCTTCGAAAACATCGACGCCCTGGCCGAGACCATCCGAACCGGAGACGGCACGATCTCGAGCCTCATCAACGACAATTCGCTGTACAAGCAAATTCAATCCCTGGGGGATGGCTTGACCGTGCTCACCACCGACTTGGGGGATGTGATCAAGGACATCAAAGCGGGCAAGGGCGTCGTCGGCACCCTGCTCAACGACGAGAACACGGCGGAGCGCGTGCGCTTGGCCATCGACGACCTGTCGGCCATCACCAGCCGTCTGCGCAAGGGTGAGGGCACCGTGGGCCGCCTGCTCACCGACCCCACCATCGCCGACAACCTCAAGGCCCTCACCGTGGCCCTCACCGAAGGCCCGGGCACCTTGCACAGCCTGATCTACGAAGGTGACCTCTACGACCAGGCCACAAGTATCCTGGCCAACGTGGACGTGTTCACCGAGGGCATGGCCAACCAGAACGGCACCCTGGCCAAACTGCTCAACGACGATGAGGCCTACGTGGAACTCATGCGCGCCCTGCGCACCCTCACCGGCACCTTAGAAGAAGCCCGCGAGGCCGCCCCCATCAGCGCCTTCCTGAGCCTGGGATTCCAGGGTTTCTAGGGTCCAAAGCCGCTCGGCTAGAAAACACCCGGGCCCCGCGGCATGACGCTGCGGGGCTCGGGTTCTTTTTTAGGGTGCCTACTTCCGCCGGCCCTATGACCCTTCGGGTCCATTCCATTCAGGGAATCGATCCCCGCCGCGGGTCCGCGCCATTTTCTGGGAGGCCGGCTTCGCCCCCAACCATCGCCCCCGGGTCCAACGCCTGACCAAAGAAGCCCCCTGGGTTTCTTCCGTGGAAAGAGCTTCACTACGGGCCGGCGGTTGCTGAAAATCCTTTCCATGCGTTGGTTCATCAAATGGTTGGTTGTGCTGATTTCGATCCCCGTGCTGCTCTTCGCCTTCGGGTTTGCGAGGCAGGTTTACTACGAAGCCACGGGGCAGGCGGAGCCCCGCGATCCGGCCCCCCACGGGGAACCTAGAGTCGAGAGCCCACGGAATCCTCCCGAGCAAGACCCATCACCCCAGACGCAGGATCGAGTCCCCCGACCGGGGGTGGGGCTTCCCGATCTGGCCGACGCGATTGCTGCCAAAGACTGGCTCATCGACACTCGATTCTTCCATCTGGCCAACGGTTCCGAAGAGGTGCAGGCGGACCGGGACAGGCTCGAAAAGATGACCGTCAAAGAAGCCGTGTCCATCCACTCCGCCCTGCTGGACGGGGGCAAAGAACACGCCTCCCTGCGCCTGATGTTCTTCGCTCACATGGGCGGCCTCGACCGCGAAAGCCGCCGCGAGTTCATCGACCAGGTCGGTGCGGCCTACCAGGCTAAAGATGGGTTTTGGCAGCGCAGCGAAATGGGCGACTATGTCGGGCTGTTCTACCTGCAAAGGAATGACCCCGTATCGATCTTCGCCCAGGGTGTGCGCGCCTACTCCGAAGTTCTGAACAACAAGGAGGTCATCCAAGCGTTGAAGCAATTCAACGTCATCCGGGAAAACTCCGCCACCGACCAATGGGACATCCGGGTGCCCTCCAAAATGGGTGACTTCGACGCCAAGACGATCATGGCCATCCATGATGCCGTCGACAAGGCCTTGTTCGGCAAGCAAAACTACCTGCGCGAACAACTCGCGGACTACGCTGAGGGCAAGCAGTGAGGTCAACAGGCCCCACGCGCCTGTCCCGCCTTCGCACCGGGATCGTCAGCTGCGCTTGTGGGGCCCCATGGAGAACCCTAGGCTGATTCCAACATGCAAGTGACCGAATCCGAGCTACCGACCCGCGAGCCCACGCCTTTCTCCTTCACCGATTGGTCTGAGATGCCGCCCGCCGTGGGCTTTGGCATCACATGGCTCGGCGTGCTCATCGCAGCCTGGATCGCCAACTTTGTCGCAAAGAAAATCATCGTGCGTGCCGTGCGCGCCGTGATCGGCCGAACGCGCGCCAAATGGGACGATGTTCTCGTGGAGAACAAGGTCTTCGAAAGACTCTCCCACCTGGCCCCCGCCTTGGTTTTCTATGTGGCTGCGCCCTGGCTCTTCCCCGAATCGCAAGCCGAATACGCCATCGGCCTGCGGCGTGTCGCCACGGTTTGGATGTTCCTCGCGGGAGCTCGGGCGGGCAACGCGCTCTTCGAGAGCTTCATCACCCTGGGTCGCAGCCAGCCGGCCTTCCGCGACAAACCCCTACGCAGCTACGCCCAAGTCCTGAGCATCCTGCTCTGGTTGGGCGTGGGCATCGTTTCCATCGCCACGCTCATGGACAAGTCCCCGTGGGCTTTGCTCACCGGCTTGGGTGCCATGACGGCCATCCTCCTGCTCGTTTTCAAGGACTCCCTGCTTGGCTTCGTGGCCAGCGTACAGATCGCGGGCAATGACATGCTGCGCATCGGAGATTGGGTGGAAATGCCCAAGTACGGAGCGGATGGCGACGTACTGGATATCGGCCTCAACACCGTCAAGATACAGAACTGGGACAAGACGGTCAGCACCATCCCAACCTACGCGTTCATGACGGACAGCTTCAAAAACTGGCGCGGCATGACCGAATCGGGGGGCCGCCGAATCAAGCGTTCGATCGTGATCGACATGTCGAGCATTCGCTTTCTCGACCAAGCCGACCTGGACCGACTGCGCCAGGTTCAATGCATCGCCGACTACCTGGAAGAGACCTCAAAGGAAGCCGCGACCTGGAACGCCGAACAGGGGATCGACGACACGAGCATGGTCAACGGCCGACACTTGACGAACCTGGGTACTTTCCGCGCATACATCTCCAATTACCTGGAACGCAACCCTCAGATCCGAAAGGACATGACCTTCCTGGTGCGCCAATTGGCCCCCGGGGCCCAAGGCCTACCCATCGAGATTTACGTCTTCTCCGGAGAGCAGCGCTGGGTCCAGTACGAGGGGATCCTGGCGGACATTTTTGACCACCTGCTCGCAGCCATCGGAGAATTCGATCTGCGCGTCTACCAGCAACCCAGCGGCTCCGACGTGGCCGCACTTCGGGGCCTGGCCCAATAGGCGCCAACCCACCGGGGACTTGTACACGTAGGATTTGCGCCTCCCAGCCCACACCCGCGCACGTTTGCACTCTGGTGGCCACGGCTTAGCACACTCCGGTTTCTAGTCGAACTGCACCGCCAGACTGCTCGTGAAGTTCGAGGTCGGATTCATGAGCGGAACCGTGAGGTCGCGATACCAGGATTGAAAGTACCATGTCTCCCCCACTTGCGCGGCCACATCGCCCAGGGGTTGTGCCAAGGCCTGTAGATCCAAGGCAAGCGAGTAGGAACGCGCCGTACCGGAGAAGCGGATCTCACTTATATCGTTGAAGCGGCCGATGGCGCCCCCCAAGCAGAGGATGCCCTCACTCATGCCCGGGAAAGGAATGTTGCCCGGCGCCTGACTGCAAATGAAATAGCCAAAGGTATTGGCCGGCAGCATCGACGCGGTCAGGGTCAGATCGTTGGCCGCCACCGCTGAGCTTCCCGTGGCGGCGCAATAGCCGCGCTCCTCCAGGCTGTTCTCCGTTTGAAGACACGCAACCTCGCCAATGGGTTCCACCGAAGAAGCAAACAGATCATCCATATATATGGACGCGTTCACATAGACAGGCCGAAACTCAACCGACGCCATTCCCGGCACTCTCCAACCAAACCAGCGGCTTTCCCCACACGCCAGGAACATGTTTTCCTGGGTGATCCCCAGGCTCACGCCAAGGCGATCAAAAAATTCCACCTCGACCACACTGGAGGTTCCGATCACGTACGAGTCGGAACCAAAGTGGCCTCCAAACACGAGTTGATCCGTGGCGAAGGTCACCTGAAATGGACGAAACAAGGAACCGCAATGGAAGCTCCCCGTACGATGGGTCATGCCGCAGGCAGCATTGGTCCCGCCGTTGAGCGAGATCAAGAAGGGGCTGGCCAACGAATTCAACGTGCCCTGGCCACCGAAAATTCCGCCCACGACAAAGGGTGCGCCCCCGGGGGGGTGTCCTCCCCCTACTTGTTGATGTTGGGTCTCGAAACCCTCGAACATTTCCCCCACGAAGGGTTCCACGTCCGTGACCTGCCCGAGGGAAGGCGATGCGAGTGAAAGGGCCGCAATCCCCGGCAAAAGGGCGGTCTGTAGGGTGGGCAGAGCACTGTGGAGGGCTTTCGCGAGGGATTTCATGGAATGGGGACCCGCGGGTAGATGCGGGGAATGGTGTAGCAGGACTTTCCCTTTAGAGCGCAAACCGAAGTCAGAGTCCCTCAATCAGATCCGTGGATTCCACTGAAAACCCAATTCGACCCGGTGTCGCAGACCTCACCCCCCGGCATCAAAGATTGAATCTTTCGAACGGCGAATGAGAACCCCGGGCGGGTACAGCATCGACTAACTCGCCTTCCAAGTCACCACCAGCACATCCCGATAGGCGGGTTGGCCGGGGCGCTCCGGTGTGATCGGCGTGACCCCATGGTACACATGACGATCATCGACGAGCGCCGCATCCATGGGTTCCGTCAGGGTGAAAGCATCCAGTGTTTTGCGCTTTGCATCTGCGATCGATGTGGTGCCACTCACCACATTCTGTCTCCGAATCAAAAGCACGAGAACAAAGTCCACCCCGTCCCGATGCATGCCCTCGGGCGTGGGTTGCCCCTCGGAGCCCGGACCTGCCAGGATCCGAAACTGGTGGGTTTCCACATGCCATTCCGGAACCTCGGGGCGCGACTTTTTTAGCACGCTCAAACAAACCGAGAACACGGCGGCGAGCGTGGGACTCTGCTCCGTAGCGTCGGATAGCATTCCAAACCAACGTTCAATGCCCCCGTTCAACGGGTTTCGGTCGCGGCTTTGGTAGTGGGGTTGGGCGGGCTTGCGCCTCCATTCCCCTGCGCTCGAAAAGGAAAAGGCGGCGTGCCTGCGCTGCCGATATCGCCCCCCGTCGGCCATGAATGTGTCCTCCGGCAGATCATTCCAACCCGCCGCAAAATCGGACCAGTCCGTCAAACCGCCGTGGGCTCGCAACCACTCCCCCATGTCTTGCCCCGCTAAAAATGCAAAGTCCTTGGCGAGAAAGGATTCCGGAATGCGCGGGTCCGCATCGGGGACTGGAATGGTTCGGGTATGGGTCATGACCATTGCCGGGGCCTGGAGAGCTGCAGGTCCGCTATGGGGGCTTGGAATCTTAGCCCAAACGCAGCCCACCGGCTAACTTGGAAGAACCATGAACCTCACCACAATTGCACTTTCCGCCGTCTTCGCCATCGTCCCATGCAACCTGGCGCTCGCCCAGGGCAGCGACACCTGCGCCACCGCCCAGCCCGTTGCGGGCCCGGGCCCCCACGGGGTCGGCCTGGCGGGTGCCACGCCAGGCCCCCCCAGCGCAGCGGGTTGCCCCACCCACGACACCGATGTTTGGTTTTCTTGGACCGCTCCCAGCACCGGACAATTCGCTTTTCGGTTGTGTGGAACCTCCGTGGTGGGTTGGACGGCTTCGGTTCTCGATGGTTGCGGTGGAAACGCACTGGAGTGCCGTAACTATAACTGCCAGTACGATGACGATCGCCTGCTGTTCCAGGCCGTCGCCGGCGCAGACTACATCTTTCGGGTTTCCTCCGTGGTCTCCTGGGCTAGCGGCACGTTTTACGTGGAGCCCTTCACGCCAGCGGCCAATGACGAATGTGCCTCCCCCGAAGCCTTGGATACCTTCGGAAGTTTCCCCTTCGATTTGAATCTGGCAACCGGGGGCTCCGACCTCGGAACCCAGTGCTTCCACGCGGTAAACGACCTGTGGTTTGAATGGACGGCGCCCCTCAGCACCCTGGCGACTTTTTCCTGCGTGGAGCCCGGGATTTACCTGGGACTGTACAGCGCTTGCGGTGGGGTGGAGCTGGAATGCAACACCTACAACGTGCTCCAGGGGGACTCCCACCTCCGCTTCCAAACGGTCGCGGGGGCAAGCTATCTTATCCGGGTGGGCAGCACGGGGACTTCCAATCGCGCCTCCGCCATGCTCGACATTACGCCGGGGACACCGCGCGTCTATGGGGGCAATGGACACGCCTACACCTTGGTACCCGATCAGCTGACCTGGGAAGGGGCGAACGCGGCGGCCATGCAACAAACCCACCTGGGAGTGCAAGGGCATTTGGCCACGGTAAGCAACGCAGCGGAAAATGATTTTCTAACCACCTTCCAAGCCGCCGGATCCTGGTTCGGTCTGTACCAGGACACCACCGATCCTGGATTCTTCGAACCCTCGGGCGGTTGGAAATGGGTGACCGGTGAACCGCTCAACTACACCCAATGGGCCCAGCCCCACGAGCCCAACAAC
>JARGOW010000023.1:0-12823 GCA_029212955.1 Planctomycetota bacterium
ATCGATCCCATCTGCAAATGGCGCACATCAGAAAAGGTCCCCTCAGCGAAGGGTTTGACCTGGAGGCTTATCGCGAGGGTTCGTTCACAGGCAGCGACAATTGGAGTCCCAACGCGGCGGAGGTGCCCGGACCTTGGAGCAGCCATGCGGTATTCATCCTTCCAACCACAATTTCCTTCTCCTTTCATTCCGAAAGCTCCGTCTCTCCCAATTCGCTGAGCTGGACCCCCCCGAGAAAGTACTTCGGAACCCTGCGAGCGGGTCAGCCCTCCGGCTTCATGGCTCTCCAACTCGCCGACGCCACACCGGACCTCTGCACGGTCATCCTTCGTATCGACCAACCCAAACTACCCAAGTCCGCCAGGCTCGAACTCCGGCAAACCACCTACAACGGCGATGTGTACTTCCCCACTATTGGCGAATTCGCAAAGTCCAAACTCGGATACATCGACCTCACGATCGGCGACTTGATGCCTGGCAATTACATTTTCGCCCTGACACTGCCCAATGCGGGCCTCGTGCAACTCATCGACAAGCAAATCGAACTGGAACTGCCAGCTGGAACGACCGAGGTTCGCGATTTATCCACGAGCGTGTGGAGCCTCCTGCGCGTGAATGCCATCACCACCCACCGGGTGCCCCCCGAATCGCTCGCCCGGATAGAGTTACAGCCCACCGGAGAATCGGAATGGCAGCCATTCATCACCCATTCCCGCGAGGCCTACCCGGGAGGCAGCCGTACCCGTCGGGGAACCGCGGTCCAGGTCGGAGGCCCTGCAGGGCTCAGCGACGCGCTGCCTCCCGGTCAGTATCGCTTGCGAGCATCCCTCCCCGGACACGCCACCCAAGAACGGACCGTGACCCTGGCCCCGGGAGAAACAAAGCCGGTCACGTTCGCTTTGCGCACCGAATAACCCCATGGCCTGGGCGATCCCCCGGCCATGGGGCCCTGGCCGCCCTCCACGACGACCTCGACCGCCTTCCCAGCCGCCAAGCGTCCATAAGACCCCCGCAGGGGTAGCGAAAAGGGGGCGGATGAGGCTAAAATTCGGGCCGAACCAGACCCGGGGAGAGATTCGGCGCGAAGCCGGACGCCGAAGGGGCAAGCGACCAGCGATGGGCGCGAAACTCTCAGGCAACAGGGACCCGGCCTCCTGGGCCATCTGAACACGGCTTGCCGGGGACAGGTGGCACTCAAGAAGCCTTAAATCCCTCCTTCTGTTAAAGGAAGACGATGCAACAAACCTCCCTACACGCGGTTCACGTGGCCGCGGGTGCCAAGATGGTCGAGTTCGGCGGCTGGCACATGCCGGTCCAGTACGGCCCCATCCTGGATGAAGTCCGCCAGGTGCGAGCCCGCACCGGCCTGTTCGACCTGGGCCACATGGGGCGCTTCCGCTTCAGCGGACCCGACGCCGTGGCCTTCGTGGACAAGATCGCCACCTGTTTCTGCGCCAAGATCCCCGTGGACTCGATCCGCTATGGCCTGCTCTGCAAGCCCGACGGCAACCCGATCGACGACGTGCTCGTCTACCGTGGCCAGGACGACGTCTTTATGGTCGTCAATGCGGGCAACGCGGTGGCGGATATGGAATGGATCCAAAAGCACGCCGCCGACTTCGACGTGAAAATCGAGGATCAAACCGCCGAGCTCGCCATGCTGGCGTTGCAGGGCAAGGGCTCCGAAGCCGTGCTGCAGAAGATCGTCACCGACCTGGACCTGTCGAAAGTGGGCTACTACAAGTCCGGCTTCGGCACCCTCTCCGGCATGCCGAACGTGCGCATCAGCCGCACGGGGTACACCGGCGAAGACGGCTTCGAGATCTATTTCCCCGATGGCGAGAGCGCTCGCATTTGGAACGAGCTCCTGGAAGCCGGCGGCCCCGATGAAATCAAACCCATCGGCCTCGGCGCACGCGACACCCTGCGCCTGGAAGCGGGCATGCCGCTCTTCGGCCACGAGCTGGGCGATGCCATGAACCCCATCGAAGCCGGCCTCAACTTCGCCGTTTCCTTCAAAGAAGAAAAAGGCGACTGGATCGGCCGCACGGCCTTGGCCGACTGCAAAGAAAACCCCACCAAAAAACTGATGGGGCTCACCACCGACGGCAAGCGCGCGCCCCGCGAGGGCTACGGCCTCTTCATCGGCGATCGCCAGGTGGGCACCGTGTGCTCCGGCGCCATCTCGCCCACCAAAGAGTGCAACATCGGCACCAGCTACTTCCCCCTGGACGTGGCCGTGGCCGGCACTGAAATCGAAATGGACATCCGTGGCAAGCGTCAAGCGGCCACGGTCTGCGAACTCCCCTTTTACTCCCGACCCAAGAACTAATCCCATGCGCCCCACAGACCGCAAATACGCAACCTCCCACGAATGGGCCAAGATCGACGGTGACACCATCCTGGTGGGCATCACCGACTTCGCCATCGAAGAACTCTCCAGCGGCAACACCTCGGACCTGGTCTACTGCGACCTGCCCGACGTGGGACGCATCCTCGAAAACGGCGAGACCTTCGGCGAAATCGAATCCGTCAAGGCCGTGGCCGACCTCAATACCCCCATCGCGGGCGAAGTGGTCGAGATCAACGTCGAGATGGAAGAGCACCTCGAGCTCATGACCGAAGATCCCTGGGGCAAGGGCTGGCTGGTCCGCATCAAGCCCAGCGGCGACGACATGGGCGCCCTCATGGACGCCGCCGGCTACGACGCGCACATCTCGACCCCTCACTAAGAGGCGATCCCGATGTCCGCTCCCTGGCGCCTGATCACCACCTTTGGCGCCCCTCCCGATTTCAACATGGGCCTCGACGAGGCCCTGTTGGAATTGGGGGAACGGCCGACCCTGCGTCTGTACACCTGGTCGCCCGACACCCTGAGCCTGGGTTACTTCCAAAAGCTCACCGACGTGCCCGACCGCGAAAAAGCCTCGCACCTGGTCCGCCGCATCACCGGCGGAGGCGCCATCCACCACACGAAGGAACTGACCTTCTCCCTCACGACCAACGCCAGCGATCCCCTGTATCGCGGCAATGTGGCGGATTCCTATGTGAGGATTCACCGGGCGGTGATGCATGCCCTGGAACAGGTGGGCATCAAAGCCGAACTCGCCTGCCGCGCCATTGGCCCTGGAGCATCGGCTGGTTTGACTGGCTTGCAGCTTGCTGCTGAGTCCAATGACTCAATCGCCCCGGACGCAGGACAGGAATCGACAAGCCCGATGGATCCCGCGAAGGCCAAAGATTCAAGCGCTGCCGCTGAAGCCCCCGGCGCTGCGGACTCGACCACCTGCCCCGGCGGCACCTCCACCACCCCCGTGGACTCCGACCTCGAAGGCACCGGCATGTGCTTCCACAAGTCCACCCCCCAAGACATCCTCTGGGCCAACAAAAAAGGCGTAGGCTCCGCCCAACGCCGCCGCGGCGGCCGCGTGCTCCACCACGGCTCCATCAAACTCGGAACCTCCCCCCTAGAAGGCAACATCGCCACCCTCTCCGAGTCCGGATCCAACATCACCCCCCAAGACTTCGCCCGCATCCTCGTCGAAGCCTTCACAGCCACCCTTGGCATCCGATTCCAACGAGGCGCTCCCAATCCCGTCGAACTCGAACACGCCACGGTCCTGGGCCCCCGCTACAGCTCCGAAGAATTCCTGAACAGACGCTGAGTCACAGGGCAGCCGACTTCCGGGGCTCCTCGAATCATTCGAGGCCTGCTCTCAATTCCCCCTTGGAAACAACCAAACCTGTTCCACCTGAACGTCACCCAGTCCCTTGGCAGGTGGAATAGCGATCTGGATTTTCGTGACTTCAAAGGGCTGTGACCCCATCGGCCTGAGTGCAGGAGTGAAGAACGTCAAGAGCGGGCTGCGCTCGGTATAGGAAGCCTGTTGGCTCCTAAATCCAAAGCCACCTGTCCCAGTACGTACCTTCGGACGCAAGGACACGTAGCAAAGCCCGGTTCCCTCACCCATGTTTTTGAGTCTCACTTGAACGCCACCTATGCGGTCGGACATTAGGGGTTCTTCCAAGACATAGACATGGGATTCCTTACCGTTTCGTGCAGGACGCAGCTCAACGGCCATGGCATCCCTCTGGGTCCGATTGTTCAAGACCAACGTTTCACCAATCGACCCGTCCGTTCGCATGACCCTCAGTGCCATGCTCGCGCGGTTCGCCCGACAGGCCAACCACGGATGAGGACCACGACCTCCTGTGCCCATGGTGACGCGAGCCATCCCATTGGGATAATCCACGGTTTGACCCGGCGCTCCACCGTCTCCATTCACGATCAAATCAACCTTCTCGGGCGGCAGCAGGTCTAAGAATGCCTGCTTGTCAAAGTACGAATTGATCCCCCCGTAAACGACCACGCGAAACTCAGCCCGAGACTTCTCCAAACCCTCGAGAAGCCACCGCACCTGCGGAGCCTTGGAAGTCATATCGGCCACGTAACTCAGGAAGAAAAAATCCGCTGGCCCTTGCCGCACTTTGTAGTAGGCATTCCCGGGTCCATCTCCCATGCCCTTGGGGTAGGAATGGGGAAAGAGCTCCCGAAAGCATCTCAGATCCACGCCATCTATGAAGGGCCACCCGCTGTCGTGGTTTCCCGGGGCCACATAAATCGGTGCCGCTTTCAAGTTGTCGCGAAACAGCCGAAAGAACTCGTTCTTCCAGTGAAGGGGAGTGGATTGAAACACGCAGTCTCCAGCGTGCAGCACGAACTCCGGCCGGTAGTTCAGGACACTCGACGCCAACAGCGAGTCCGGATAGTGATTGGGGCGCTCGGTTCCATGGGTATGGCCTATCACAGCAAATCGGATCTCACCGGTCCTCTGATGGGTCCGGAAAGTTTGCGGGGCATAACCATTTACCGAAAGGGTGTATTCGGTGTCCGGTTGCAAGCGCGAAAAAATAGCGTTGTGCTGAATTGCCTCGGACTCATGCGCTGCGATCTCCACCTCACCCAACGCGAGCCGCGCAAACCCAACCGTTTGCTCTGCGGTACGCCAAGAGACTTGCGCACGCTCGTGCGACAAGTGGACGAGGTAGGGGGGAATGGAAGCGTCACCCCTAACGTATGCCGCTTCTTCCAGGGGGTTCTCGGGCGTTTGGCCTCCCCCCATAGACGTCATAAAAAAGCTTGGCTGGCAGTGAGACCATCCAAAAATGGACAGGGCCACTACGCCGACGACGACAAGAAGTGTGGGTTTCAGTTTCATTGCTAGCCTGGTGGGCGACCTCAAAATGGTACTACATCCGATCGGCACTCGCATGGGTCAGATGCACGCCGGATCTATTCGAGCCCAGCTGTTGACGCGGGGCGTCTGGGAATGTGCATGGCCAATAAGGAAAAAGGCCCCCAGTCGCTTGCGCGATACCGGGAGCCCCTTAGAGGTTGCCGCGGGACTTGGTCCCGACTCGCCACCAACCGGTCACTTTCCGATCGGGTGGAACTTGGGCAGGTCGGCGACGATGACCGTGGCTTCGGCGGTGGTGGCCGCGTGGCCCCAGCCGCTGGCGCTAACACCGTCGGTGAGGTCGATGACCATGTTGTCGTCACCGGTGGGGCTGACCCCGGCGGGGACGAAGTCCAGGCCCAAGCGGTCGCGCAATTTCCATGCGATCACGTGGTCTGCCACGGAGCTGTCGCCGCTGACGCCCAAGGCTCCGACCAGTTCCCCGGCCGAATTGTAAAGGGCGAGGCCTCCGCCGAACACATTCACGCCACCGATACGGCGACCGTGCATAGGATCAGCGGAAGTGCCAAAGTTAGCCGCATCGCCGCGATATGCGGCTTTGGTGTCCACCGGGTTGCTGGCCTGGAGACCGAACAAGCTCTGTCCGGGCTGAACCGCGTAAAAGAGGTTGGCCGTGGAAAGGGCCAGGCCGGGAAGGCTGAATGCGTTGGCCGTGTTGGCCTTTTGCGCCGAGATCACGCGGCTGCCGGGCCACTGGTCCCCGGGGTCCCCACCGGAGCGGGTCACCAGGTGCACCACGCCCGAGCGATCGACCACGGAAGCCCACATCTGCAAGCCGAAGCCGCCGTTGGACTCGCCGACAACCTCTTTCAAGGCTTCGGTGACAGCGGCGTGGCTGGGCAGACCAGCATCGGCCACGGCGACTTGGCCGTAGCTGTGCATGGAGCGACAGGATGTGGAAAGGCTGGCGAGCAGGCAGAGGCCAGCTGTGAGTGCGATGGAGCTGAGTTTCATGGTTAGATTCGTTGCGAGCGAGGGGGAGACGAGTGCGAAAATTTACGCACCTGACTGGGCCGAATCATAGCGAGCGCGCCCCCAGAAGGAACGGGTTCCTGGCTGAAAGACGGGGCCCGGTTCGAACGTGCATCACCCGTGGCAAAAACTAGGCCATACCCGGAACACTCGGGCCGCCGGTGGCCCTCCGAATATCATCCTGCATATCAATCCTCCGTGACACGGCCCGGTTCCCGGTTTTCCGAGCCCTCCACCCCCGTCAGCTTGTCCCCCAACCTGGCGCGCATTCCATTGGCTTCGGCGGTCATGCTCGCCACGACCTCGGGATACTGGGCGGCCAGGTTTTCGGACTCGGCCATGTCCACTTCCAGGTTGTAAAGCTCGACGCCCGTTTTCGCACCGTAGTCGTACTTGCCCGGGGTGCCCCCAGACCCCGGGGTTTGCCCCACCATGGACCGATAGCCGTGGGGAAAGTGCAGCTTCCAGGGCCCGGACCGCATGGCCTCCAAGTGGTTCCTGTGATAGTAGAAGAAGTAACTGGCCTGGGGAGAGGTCGCCCCCGGCTCGCCGGCCAACAAGGGCCAAGCGTTTTTGCCATCGATGACTCGCTCGGGCAAACCCGCTCCAATCAACCCCGCGACGGTCGGTAGAACATCGATGGTCATCCAGGGCGTGCTGGATACTCGCCCGGCCGGGACATGTCCGGGGTAGCGCACCAGGCATGGAACACGCACACCGCCCTCAAAGGTGGTGCCCTTGCCCTCGCGCAGGGGGCCAACGCTGCCCGCATGATCCCCGTAGTTGAGCCAGGGTCCGTTGTCGGACGTGAATAGGACCAGGGTCTTCTCTGCCAGATCGCAATCATCGAGGGCCTTCAATACCTTGCCCACGGAATCATCGATCTCCTCGATCACATCCCCGTAGGCGCCCTGCTCGCTGCGCCCGACGGAAGCTTCCGCTGTAAACAGGGGCACGTGGGGCATGGGATGGGCCAGGTAGAGGAAGAAAGGCTCCTGCGCGTGGGATCGCACAAACGCAGCTGCACGGTCGCCAAAGTCTGTGGTGAAGCGCATCTGGTCCTCCGCCGTCACCACCGGATCAGCGATTGCCGTGCCTTCGAAAGTGAAGATGTCGGGGTAACCTTTCTTGCGCCTTTCCATCGGATCGGAAATGTGCACATAAGCCGGATGCCAGGGCCACATGTCGTTTGAATAGGGAATGCCACTGGACTCATCGAACCCATGATGGGCGGGCAAGAACTGTTCCTGATAGCCCAGGTGCCATTTTCCGAACATGGCGGTGGCGTAGCCCCGGGACTTGCAGAGTTCGGCGAGCGTAGTTTCCTCCCCGTGAATTCCGTGCTTGGCGCGCGGCCCGATCGCGCCGTGCATCCCCAAGCGATTGGGATAGCAGCCGGTCAACAACGCCAGACGCGAGGCAGAGCAGACAGGTTGGGCCACGTAGAAGCTCGAAAATCGCGTTCCCTCGGCAGCCAAGCGATCCAGATGCGGCGTTTGAAACCCCTCCGCGCCCTGGGTTCCAATATCCGCCCAACCCTGATCGTCGGTAAAAATGATCACGATATTGGGGCGGTCCGCACCCTGGGTTTGGGGCGCGTGATCCACCGCCCGACAGGCCACGGGACAAAGAGCAAGCGCGAGCAATAGAGCTTTGCAGTTCATGAGAGGTGGGGTTCCTTGGGCGTGTAAGTCCAGATCAAGACCGATGGTACTTCAGGATTCGGGGATAGAGTTCCCCATAGGATTCCACGAAGGCCAGATCACCGCGATGGCGGCTTCCGCGTGCGGCCATGAAGAGCTCCGTGAGCACCGCCTCCCGCGAATCACGGGTTCGCTCCCTACCCACGCGCGCGGCCTCTTCGAAAGTCACCCAGTGCTCGTACGCGTTGAACTCCATGGCGAACTGGAAGATCACTTTGGGGTCAGAATCTGGGAGGGGAGGTTCCATGGACTTAATTGGCGGTGGATGGCGAACTCAGATTCTACGCCAAAGCCGAGGAAGCAAGGACGCTTGTGAAAGGACTTGGACGTTTCAACCAACAAAACCATTTTGCACTGCCACCCTGAAGGCTCCGGTCGGTCTATCCCCCATGCAAAAACTCATACTACCGCTGGTTGCCGCCTTCGGCCTGGCAGCCATCTCCAGCGCACAGACCACCATCAGCGAGATTCGGATCGACCAGGACGGTCCGGACAACGACGAATTCTTCGAGCTCGCGGGCAATCCCGGCGCATCACTCGATGATCTAACCTACCTGGTCATCGGCGACGCCACCGGCGCGGGTTCGGGCGGCGGCATCGAAGCGGTCGTTTCCTTGGCTGGCATGTCCTTGGACGCCTCCGGATTTTTCCTGGTTGGGCAAACCAGCATGACCCTTGCAAACCCCGGGCTAACCACCAACCTGTCCTTTGAAAACAGCGACAATGTGACACACATGCTGGTGCGGGACTTCACCGGCTCCAACGGGGATGATTTGGATTTGGACGACGATGGCACTATGGACTTCACCCCTTGGGCGTCCCTGCTGGACAGTGTCGCATTGGTGGAGTCCACGGGCTCCGGTGAACTGACCTACGGGTTGGCCCAGGTGGGCCCCGACGGTTCCCAGGTGCCCTTCCATGTGTCCAAGGAGAGCGGAGTGTGGAAGATCAGCGATAAAACCATCGGGTATGGCGACACGCCTGGCGCGCCCAACAATCACCCCTCCACCGGAACGACCTTTTGTGACCCCGGCTTCGTCAACTCCACCGGGTCCCCCACAGTGCTTTCGGGTTTCATGGGAAGCGGCGTGGGTTCGGACCTGCACCTGCAATGCACAGGCGGCCCCATGGGAGAGGTGGGCTTCTTCCTGGCAGGGCGCTCTGCGTTCGATCCCGGCGTGGTGACCAGCCTGGGCAACTTCTGCCTGATCGGACAAGCTGGGGATGCCTACTATCGCTTCAATCAGGTCGGTGGAGCCGCCAACTCCGTGGGCGCATTCGATGCGACCGGCATGCTCCAAAACCTGGTGGGCACCTCCGGCCCTTCCCCGGGTATGTCTTCGGGCTTTGACGTTCCCGCGGGCATCCCCGACGTGGCCCCAATCCCCATTCTGGCCGGCGACACTTGGCACTTCCAGGTCTGGCACCGGGACACCCCCGCCGGCCTGGGAAGCTCCAACTTCTCCAACGGCCTCACGGTGACCTTCTAAGGAGAGTATCTGGACCCGCCTGGACCCTATGAGCCCAGGCGTCCGATTCCCGCCAAACTTGGTCCTGTGCCAACCCCATCCGGAAGCCTGAAAATGAAAAGAGGCTCCCTAACAAGGGAGCCTCTCTTTGTGCTGGTTACCCCACCAGGACTCGAACCTGGAATGACTGGACCAAAACCAGTTGTGTTGCCAATTACACCATGGGGTACTTTGCGGCGGGAAGAATACCAACCTAGGCGCTGTAGTCGAGTCTAGGAAGCCAGAAATTTAGGGTCTGTTAGGCCCTGGGGCGAGATTTTGGCTAGGGGGGTACCTCCGAGGGGAATTTGAGCCCAGGATTGGCCACGGGGCGACCCAAATCGGTGGAATGGGATCTACCGGAGCCAAGGCGCCGCGAAGCCGGAGTTGGGGCACCCTGCGCCCGCGGGTCCCCTACCGTATTGGGCCCTCCTTGGCTTAGCCTGAATCCCTTGCGTGCCGCTCCTCCGGGCGAGGTCCCAAATCCCTACGCCGGGGCTCCCAGGGCCAATAGCAGAAGGTGTAGGGCCCGGTTGGTGGCCCAGGCACGGATCGCCGCGCGACCTGCCGGCGCGAATCGCTTGGATTCGACCGCAACCACCTGACCGTCCAGCGCGCAGGCAAAGCAGACGAGCCCCACGGGCTTGGCTTCCGTGCCCCCATCGGGCCCCGCCAGGCCCGTAATCGCCACAGAAAGCCGGGCACTCGCCTCGCGGGCAGCTCCCAGGGCCATAGCTTGAGCCACGGGCTCAGAAACGGCCCCATGCTGCTCTAGCATGGCGGTGTCCACGCCCAGTCGCCGGGTCTTGGCCCCATTCGAATAGGTGCAATAGGTTTCGCTTAATACCTTGCTGATCCCGGAGACCCCTCCCAGGGCCGCAGCGACCAAGCCCAGGGTGCAGGATTCGGCCACGGTCACCGAAATCCCTCGCTCGATCAGCTTCAGGCCCAGGACCTTTTCCAGGGTCGGCTCCGTGGTCGAATACACGTGGGAGGCGAAGCGCTCTAGGAATTGTGCTTGGATGGCTTCCGCCGAGCCCTTGGCCTGCTCAGGGGTGGCGGCGCGTGCCGTGATCGTTACGGCCAGTCGACCCGCCTGGGCTGTGACGCCCACCAGGGCATGGGCGTGGCGTTCGAGCAAGGCTCCAGCCTCATCGGCGAACTGGCTCTCGGAAAGCGATGCCAAGTAGACCCGTGAAGTGTGAAGGAACTGGCCTTCCGGCCCGTGAAGGCCCAGCCATGGTTTGAGTTCGAGCTCGACCATGGGTCCCACCTCCCGGGGCGGGCCCGGCAAGCAAAACAGGGTGGCGCGGCCCAATTCCATGCGCAGCCCGGGGGCCGTGCCCGAGGGATTGTGCAAGGGCGTGGCGCCCTCGGGCACCAGGGCCTGGCGCCGGTTCGATTCGGGCGGGGTGCGATCGGACTTGCCATACCAGTCGAGGACCATCTGCCAAGCGCCCTCCTGGAAACCCAGTTCGCATCCACCGGCTCGCGCGGCCGCATGGCGGGTCAGGTCATCATCCGTGGGCCCCAATCCCCCCGTGGAGATCACGAGATCTGCGCGCTTGCCCGCATCCGCCATGGCGTCGGCCAGGGTGTGCAGGTCGTCGGGAACCACGCGGATCTCCAGAACGGTCCAGCCATGCTGCAACAAGGTGCGGGCCAGGAGGCTCGAGTTTAAATCGGCGTAGTCTCCGCGCAGGAGTTCATCACCGATGCCCAGAATGATGGCTTGGGTCCCCTGGGATTTGTTGGAATTCGACATGCTCGATTTAGGCGTGGGCGGGCCCATCGCTGCCCTCTTTGTCGTCCAGCGAAACCCGGGGTTCCTTCCAAACCAGATAGGACACGCGCAGGCCCAATTCGTAGAGCAGGATCACGGGACCAGCCATGAGCAGTTGTGTGATGGGATCGGGGGGGGTCAACAGGGCGCCCACCACGAGCGCCGCCACCAACGTGTGCTTGCGGAACTTGGAAAAGTCCTTGGGGTCCACCAGCCCCAGGCGGGATAGGGCCACCATGATCACCGGGAGCTGGAACACAAACCCCAATGCCAGGGAGAGCCCTTTCAAAAATCCCAGGTAGTAATCCACGCCCATCTGCACCTCGAAACCCTCGAGACCCAGGCTGTCCAGGTTCAAGAAATACAAGGCATAGGGAATCATCACGAAGTAGCCGAAGAGCACGCCGCCAAAGAACAGAATCATGCTGACAGGAAAATACGCATAGGCCATACGCTTTTCTGCCGCGTACAACCCGGTGGCGATAAACCCCCAGGCCTCCCAGATAAGGAAAGGCCCGGCCAGGAACAAAGCAAGCCAAAAACAGACGCGCATCTTCAGGAAGAATCCCCCATCGGATTGGAAAATCCACATCTTCGTGGCGGGGCCTGCCGTCGACTGCAGCACCCAGGTCTCCGGCCAGCCCTCCTCGAACACACCGTTCACTTCCGCCGTGAACTCCGATGCTGGAGATGTATCCGCGCCGTTCTTCGTACGGTCCGAAAACTCGGTTTGCATGCGGTCCGCGTACTCCGCGCGCAACATGACCGCCGCTTTCTGTTGGGGCCCTTGAATCACCTGCAGCACCGAATCCCGATAGGCATACAGCACGCAAAACGCCAGCAACATGACCCCCACACTGCGAATCAAGCGCGTTCGCAATTCGGAGAGGTGCTCACCCAATCCCATGCGGGATTGCTCCACTTCGTCGGATCCGTCGGGTAACTGATGGCTGGGCATGGCGATTCAATTCTCGATGCGCGGGTCATCATAACGCTTGGAATCCACCGGGATGTGGCTCGGCGCCGGGTTTGTTTGGAGATAGGGCGTATCTCCAAAACGAGAAGCGCCCAGCCCCGGACGAGTCCAGAGCTGGGCGCTTGTTTGCTTGCGCTTCAGCCTAGCGGCGGAAGAAGTGGCGAATCTCTGCGAGGCTGATCAGCTGAACGCCGATCGACTTGGCCTTGGAGTATTCGGGCAAGGAAGAAACCTCGAGGGCTTCGTCAAGGGCCGCACCGGTTTCCGGAGCGGTGTAGAGCGGGTTGCCCATGATCAGGAACATGGTGGACTGGTCCACTTTCTTCTGCACGTCGATGCCGACGTCCTTGAGCATCAAAGCCACTTCGGAGCGGGTGTACTTACCGTCGAAACGACCGGCCAGAACCGCGTTGCGGCGACCTTCGGGGTCGTACAGCGGGTTGGCGATCTTGTCGCCGATGGCGATGGCGTCGTACTTGTCGTTGACCATGCGGATGGCGACTTCCGAGACGTTCTCGTGAACTTCGAGCACCTCGACCTCGCCCTTGAGGCGGGGGTTGGCTGCGTTGGCGTCGAGAACCTTGAAGACCATGCCGCGCACAACGCGATCCTTGGTGCCGCGG
>JARGOW010000023.1:12833-14659 GCA_029212955.1 Planctomycetota bacterium
TGATCGCGCCGTCGGTGGAGCTAGGCTCGCGCAGGGGGCGGGTGATCTCGGTGACCTTGGTGATGCGAGCGGTGCTCTCGCTGTCCTTGAGGGCGGAAGCGACAACAGCGTCGGCCAGCTCGTTGCGGGCGTCGATGGCGGCTTGATCCTGGGCGTTGCGCTCCTGGGTCAGGCGTGCGACCTGCTTCTCAAGGTTGTTGACCTGCTCGCGACTGTTGGACTCGAGATCCGAGTACTCCTGGCGGGCCGTGGAGAGTGCAGAATCCTTTTCGGATGCGGCTTCGGAAGCGGCCTGGCGCACGGCGGCCAGTTGGGTGCTGCGGTCCTTGGACTCCTGGGTGATCGTGGCGATGGTCGCATCGCGAGCAGCCACCTGGCTGATCGCCAAGGGCCACGCTGCCTGGAAGGTCTTGATGTTGGCATCCGCGTCGGCACCGATGGCGTCCTTGAATGCTTCAAGGCCATCCTTCAGGGCTTGAATGTCCGTCACCGCGCTCAAGTCAGACTCGTCGTAGTAGCCAATGACCTCGGTGATCGCACGATTCTGCACTTGCAGGGCCTCGTACTTGGCCTGGGTGGCGGCCTCCGACGCGATGGCATCGTTCATTTTGCCTTCGGCGCGTACCTGCTCGTCATTCGCGGTATAAGCAAAGAACATCAGGGCAAAGGACAGGACGAGGAGCACGATCAGCCAGATGGCATTCACTCGAGCTGCTCCGCGGTTGGAACGCTTCTTCATGCGGCTTTGGGTCACTAGGACTTGGTTTCCGTGGGGGGATTAGGCCCTGACACCGGTTGGGCAATGCCCGAATGGATGGTGTCTGGGGATTAGGGGGCCCTTTGATAACCAAAGGGGAGGCTATCAGCAAGGATTTTGAGCCCCTTGAACGGCTGAAGCGGGTGTATACCCCAAGGGGTAAGGCTTCAGGCCCCTTCCAATCCCCATTTCTTCCGGGGAATCCCCAAGGAATTCGTGGGTGGGTGGACTGGATGGGCCGCTCTTTGGACTCCCCCCTTCTACCCCGCCGAGTCCAGGGGTTACCATTCGCCCGCGTTATGATTGACCGCCAGCCTTCCGATCCCGATTCCAACCCCCAACACCCCCATTCCAGCGTCCTGCTGGCGGTTTTGGGGGGTGTGGCCAGTGGAAAATCCACCGTTTCCTCCCTCCTGGCTGGGCCCGGCGGGGTGGTTTTGTCCGCCGACGCGGCCGCCCACGGGGTCCTTGCCCTGCCCGAGACCCTGGAATGGCTGGCCCGGGAGTTCGGCCCCGAAGCCCTGGATGACTCCGGACAGGCGGACCGAAAGTTCCTGGCCGACCACATTTTTCGAGATGCAATGCTCCGCAAAAAGCTCGAAGACTGGATCCATCCCCGGGTTCGTGACAGGATCAGGGCAGACCTGGCCGAAGCCCGCGCTTCGGAAACGCCTCGAATCGTGCTCGACATCCCTCTTTTAATGGAGAGCGATGGCTTGGCCGAGCTTCGGGCCCAGATCGACCACCTGGTGTTCGTGGAGGTTTCCGAAGAGGAAAGAGAACGCCGGGCCGGGGTCCAACGGGGTTGGGCCCACGGGGAAGTGGCGCGTCGAGAAGCCGCCCAAATGCCCCTCTCTGAAAAGAAAAACGCCAGCGACGTCGTGTTGCAAGCCGGGGTTTCCCTGGAACAACTCGCCGAGAACGTGCGCGCGCTCCTGACCCGTTTGGGCTGCTGAGCCCGCCGCGGCGCACGCCCCCCCATCCCACCGCACACCAAGGAAGAGCCAAACCAGCCAAGGGCTGACGATCTCCCCCATCCCCCCTGTATCACCCTATGTCCGCGTACAAG
>JARGOW010000024.1 GCA_029212955.1 Planctomycetota bacterium
GCCGTGAATCATGGATTTGCGCTGGGCTCGGTCCGGTTCGTAGGCAACCAGGAATCGTAAGTAGTCGCGCGCTGTGAGAGTGATTCCACCGGTGGATTCCCGGCGCAGCACGTAGCGCCAAAGGCGCCATAGGTTTCGGGCGCGGGTGGACTCGACCAGGGCCTGCTCGTGTTGCACGGAGCGATCTAGGTCCAGGATCCAGAGGAAAGCGTCCGCGCTGTCAGCAGCGGGTTGCCAGAGCAAGTTTTCGGGCTGTAGATCCGAGTGCTCAAAGCCCGCGTCGTGCAAGCGCCGCACGGTTTGAGCGGTGCAGCGCAGCATTTTGCGTTGCAGTGGCGTGTCCACGCCTTCGCTGCGAAATTGGGCCTGCCAACGGCCCAAGGACTTTGCGCCGGGCACTTGCTCGGTGACCAACTCGAGGCGGAATCCCATAAATCCCAGGCGGCGGGAGCGGGCCGCCACAATGACCGGGGTGTGAAAGCCGCGCCGCCGCAGGCCCTCGGAGAGCAAGATCTCCTGGAAAGGACGTTCCGGGTCGAGGAAACGATCCTTGCTGAGAAAGCGCACCATCCCGCCCCGGCGAAAACGGCGGATGATTAGAACTTGCCCGCTCGGCAGGCAAAACTCCTGCATGTTGCCGCGCCCCTTTAAATCGGAAGCGCGGCGTTCGCCGTCCTCGAGAACCGAATAACCCAAGCCCTCCAGGGCTGGTTGGTACCGCTTGAGTACCGCCAGCGTTCCCTGGTTTTCACGATGCACCGAATAGTGATCGGGCAGCTTGGTGGGCACGGGTCTCCTCGCCGGGTTTGGGCTCAGGAAAGTCCAGCGCCGAAGCCGGAGGGGGCCGAGTCGCCGTCCTGCTTGGACTGCGGGGCGGACTTGGGTTCGGGCTTGGCCTTGGGGGCCTCCGCGCGCGGTGCGCGTTCTTCGCGCGGTGCACGTTCTTCGCGCGGTGCACGTTCTTCGCGCGGTGCGCGTTCTTCGCGTTCCTCGCGGGGTGCGCGCTCTTCGTCGCGACCACGTCCACGGCCGCGTCCACGGCTGTCATCGCGTCCACCGCGTCGGGAGCGGCCACCGTCGCGACCACCGCGACCGGAGTCGCGGCCGCCACGGTGACGACGAATACCGTCGGTGTGGATCTCGCCCACTTCGATGAACTCGGCGGGGATTTCCTCCGAGAGGAACAAAGAGATGCGATCGTAGAACTCGATGCCCTCTTCCCAGGCTTCCACGGCGTCGATGGTCAACACCGCGTATTCGGGGGCGGCACGGCGGCCGGTTTCCATGGCGTCTTCCATGGTCAGGGCCAGGTGCACAAAGCTGCGCCGGCTGGGGCGCAGGCCACGCTCTTCGGCGCGGGCGGCGTCGCGGCTGCCGACTCCCACATACAAGAGTTCGGGCGGCTCCACGGAGTCGCCGGGCTCCACGTGGAAGGAGTGTCCGTACAGGGCGCGGATGCGATCTTCCTTGATCTCGTAGCGCTGGCGGTCACCGCCCTCCAGGGCCTCGACCACGTCCTCTTCCTCGATGGGCTCGCCCAGGCGCTCGTTCAAGGCGCAGACGATTTCTTCCATCTCGCCCCAGCCTCCGTCGTCCAGGTCCAGGTCAAATTCCTCGGGTTGGTGCCGCAGCATGTAAGCCAAGGAGCGGGTGATTCGTTCGGTCAGAGTTCCGTGCATGGGGAAAGGATAGCGGAGACGCTTCAGGAGTGGTGTGAGCCTCTGGCGATTTCCTTTGGGAGATCGCTTACGCGTGGGGATGGACAGGGCTGAAAACCCCGCTGGAAACTAGGTTACACCACATCCAGGGCGGGGTCCAAGGGCCCGTCCTCCCCCTCGCTGCGGGCCACGCAGGCGGCGCCACAGGAGTCGGACCAGACGTTGACCACGGTGCGCAACATGTCCAGGGGCCGGTCCACGGCCAGCAGGAGGGCGGCGCCCTCCAGGGGCAAGTGCAGGGCGGACAGGATCGTCAACATCATGACCAGTCCGGCCGAAGGAATGCCCGCAGCGCCCACACTGGCCATGAGCGCCATAATCACGATCAGACCCTGTTGGGCCATCGTCAAGGGATCCCCCCCCACCGAAGCATAGTATTGGGCCAGGAAAATGACCCCGATGCATTCGTACAGTGCCGTGCCGTCCATATTGATGGTGGCTCCGAGGGGCAGCGTGAACGATCCGACCTTCTTGCTGACCCGACCGCGGGCATGCACGGTTTCCATGGTGACGGGCAGGGTCATGCTGGAGGAACTGGTGCTGAACGCGGTCATCAGGGCAGGCGCCATGGCCTTGGCCCAACGGATCGGGTTCAGTCCGCCAATGATCTTGAGCACGAGCGGCAAGGTGACAAAGGCATGGATGAAGAGCGCCAGGGCCACGGTGAACATGTACACCAGGAGCGCCTTGAAGGGTTCGAAGCCCGTGCCTGCCACGACCTTAACCATGAGGGCGAACACGCCGTAGGGCAGCAACTTCAAGACCCCGCCGGCCATTTTCATCATGACCTCGTTGAGCGATTCAAACCACTCGCGCATGCGCGAACTGTGGGGCTCGGCGCTGCGGGTGATCGCCACGCCCAGGATCAGCGCAAAGAAGATGATGGCCAGCATGGCGCCGTTGTCACCCAGGGCGTTGAACACGTTGGCGGGCACCATGCGCTGGAAAACCTCGATGAACTGGGAACTGTCCGATCCACCAGCGAACGGTTCGTAGGCCAATCCGAGCTGGGCGCCATCGCCCGGACGGATGATGTTCACCAGGGTCTGCCCCACCATGATGGCTAGCAGGCTGGTGCCCAGGTAATAGAGGAAGGTCTTGGTGCCCAGACGCGATAGGTCCTTCATGGCGCCCACACCGGCCACTCCGGCCACGATCGACGAAAGCACCACGGGTACGATCAACATCTTCAACAAAGAGATGAAGAGCGAGGCGACAAATGCGAAAGGCGCGATGTAGCGCGCACGGGGCGAGTCCTTGGACAGGCCGACCGATACGGGGATCGCCTTGTCGGTGGACGCATCGAAGGTCTCGACGGCGCGCGGGTCATCGCTGCCCCGGGCGGGCAGGAACCAGACGACTTCTCCCTGGGCCACTTGGGGCAACACGCCCTCGCTCAAGTCGCCGGGGGTTCGCAACCAGACGAAGGATTCCTCCTCCGTGCCCCGGTTCAACACCACTCCGCGCAGATCTTCGCCCATGGCGACGCCGGCCTTCGAGGCGGGCCCTTTCGATGTCAGGCCAGACACATGCACGGCGTTGTTGCCGGCGGAGACCTCCATGCCCAAATAGGCCGGTGCCTCCAACTTCCATTGCATGACGAGCCCAACCAGGACTCCAAATACCATCCAAATCAGGACGGTCCAGTGATCTCCCCGCGCCGGTGTATCGCCAGTTTTCATGGCGAAAAGCTAACCGGTCAGCGCCGATTTATCATGAAGATTCATGTCCGGGCTGCGGAAGCACGGGGGAGTTGCCCGCGGATCGCCCCTCGGAGCCGCCCGCCAGCGCTCCCCCGGTCAGCCCTATGCGACCGCGTGGCCCTTGTGAAAAGGTCCGCGCCAGCTGCGGAAGCGTCCGCTGCAGCGATCGCAGGTCTTGCGGGGCCTTCCGATCTCGCCCTCTACGACAGGGGCGGGGAGCTCATTGCGCTTTCCCTCGGAGTAGGGCGACCCCTTGGGGGTCAGCACCATCCACTCGCCGGATTCGGGATCCTGCCAGCTCAAATAGCCTTCGGTTTGGGTGGGAAGGCCAACGTTGTGGTTCATTCCTTTGTTATTCATGCCCAGAGCATCGCCGCCCTCCATGCAGGAATCGTCAGGCAATTGTTAAGACGGGAAAAATACACTTTCCCAGGATCGGTTTGGGGCCACCCAGCACTCTGCCCACCCCCTGGGGCCCTTGGTGCGGATTTCCCAGGGCATTCCATTGGGTCTGACCGCCCCGTCGCCCAGCCCAGGTGCGCCGGGGTCCAACGTTCTAGGAGAAGTACCCCGAGGGCCAGCCGAGCCGCCTTAGGTCGATGCGATGCGCCTTGCTGAACTCGATGCCTTCCGACTCAAGAAGCTGGCGCTGGACGCTTTCGCCACCGCCGGGGCGTTCGCTGATCTTGCCGCAGGAGTTGACCACCCGGAACCACGGCAGATCCCGGCCCGGGTCCAGGTGGCGCAGCGCGGCTGCGACTTGTCGCGCGCCCCGGGGCAGGCCGGCTTCCTTGCCTACGGTTCCGTAGGTGGAGACCTTGCCCTTGGGAATGGAGTCGATCACCGAATAGATTCGTTCCCGGGCCAGGTTGATGGGCGGGGGTCCGGGTTTGGAGCGCTGTGTCACGGGAACGGGGCCTCGCCCCTAATAGCGCGCCATGGCGGGATCCATTTCCGTGGCCCACAGTTCCATGCCACCGGTCATATTGATCGCGTTCTCAAAGCCGAAGGATTCCAACATCAGGCATGCATGGGCACTGCGTACCCCGTGGTGGCAAATGCAAACGATCTCGGCATCGGGGTCTAGCTCGCTGTGACGCACGCCCAAATCTCCCAGGGGTATGTGCACCACTCCGGGTAGCACACAGATCTCGAGTTCACCGGGTTGGCGTACATCGAGCAGGATGAGGGAGTCGCCATTCTTGAGGCGCGCGTCCAGGTCGGTGGGTCGGAGGGATTCCATGTTGGCATTATTCCTTGGAGAGGGGTGCAAATCGCAGGCTCTCGGGAATCGGGACTCCCAAGCTGTTCAGAATCGTGGGCGCCAGGTGCATCACGCTCACGCCATCGGAGGGTAGCTCCAGCTTTTCACTGCTGAAGAAAATTCCCGTGACCAGGTTGGGGTCGTTGGATGCGTGGTCGCCACTCCAGGAATTCATGTTGTCCTTGTAGGGAGACCCTCCCACCACGCCTGACTCGGTGTCCTTCAAAGCCATGCCACCCATGACACCGCCCCAGGCGATGCGGTAGTACTCGGCAAAGCCCACCATCAGGTCCGCGCATGGGTATTCGGTGCCCTTCCAATCGCCGGGGTAGGTGTCCCAGAGGATTTCCGTATCCGCCACCGGTGCCTCGGGCTTGTCCCACGCCGCATCCAGGGGACCGCTATCCCGGGCCGTCATCAGATCCCGTTGGATGTCCTGCAAAAGGGCCCGTGCGTTCTCCGGGTCCACAATGCCCTCGGGCTCGCGACCCTTCAGGTTCAGGTACACCATGCCAAGGCCTAGGGAATATGCCCGGGTCTTGGACCAGTCCACGAACCCCAGGGGCGTCCCCCCGTCTGCAGCGCGCACGTTTTCCTTGAGGACCAGGTATCCCGCATCGTGCAGCAGGTTGTTCAGGTAAACCTGACGGCGGAAACTTGTAAAACCGTGGTCCGCGCAGAGGTACAGCACGTCGTCGGGCTCCATGGCTGCCATGACCTCCCCCACGCGCGCATCCATCTGCTTGTAGATCGAAGGAATCGCCTGGGAAAAGGGAGTGTCCTCACCGAAGAACCGTACGCGGGTGGCCGCCGCATCCGCATCGTGACCGGGGTGCTCTTCGTCATAGTGCCGATACATCATGTGCTGCACCCGGTCCGTGGTGCTGTACACGCTATACAAAAGGCGCCAATCGTCTTGCTTCATGGCGGCCGCGGTCAGGCGCCGACGCCAGTCCATGGTGAATTCGATGTCCTCCAGAAAGACGCTCGTGTCCAGCCGGCGGTCCTTGAGTTGGTTGGTCATGCACGACCAACCCAGGGTTTCATAGGGTCCATCGATCCAATCGGCGGCTTCCTTGGCGAATCCCACCGGTTGACTGACAGGTTGCCACTCGAGCGGGGATGCGGGATCGATCTCGAAGGTGTGCACGTACAGTTCCAAGGGATCCGCGGCGCTGTTGAGACGTGCCCGGGTGATCGCTTTGGCGTTCACCATGGGATTGATTTCAAAGTCCAAGTGGAACCAGGAAGACCATTCACCCTCCTGGATCACCTGGGGTTTGTCCGAGCCTAGGGTCAGGGTGATCTCCCCATCGCCGCGCTCGATCAGTATGGGAAGCGTGGTGCGCGCCGTGTTGGAAACCGCGCCTACCGGCTCGCCCGTCTCGCTCAATCCGAACGCGGAAGCTTCGCGCTCCACCTGGCGCAAGCGCTCGTCCAACGCGCCCTTTTCCTTGTACCCCATGGATCCCGCGCCTTCGAGTTCCTTGAGCAGATCCTGCAGTTCCGTCAACACCGAAGCCCTGTGCCCCGCATGGACGGGTCCGTAGATTTCCCCCTGGAGAACCCCGTTGAAATCACTGAGCACGTACATGGAACCACTTTGCGTGGAACCCGCGTTTTCGCCCTCGGGCTGGGGACTTCCCAGCAGGGCGTCGTCGGTGAAGATCGACCAGCTTCCGCTGACGGCTCCCACCACATCGGGCAATCCGAGGCCACCCAGAACTCGAGCGCCTTCGGGTGTTTCGCGGCCGAACGAGAGCGCCGCATCCAGCACCACCGAAGGCACGCCCGCCCGGGCTGCGTAATCCCAGAACCCGTCGGCTTCCACCTTGTTGTGAAAGACATCAACGATCTCCAAATCCATGTAGGATTTGGCCCGGTGCAATCCGGCCCCCATGGCGCTGGCCAACAGGACGGAGACCATCAACGCCGCCCGATTTCCCATCCCGAACAGCACACGAAAGAGCACCCAAACCAGGACCAACGCGATCAGAAAACCGCCCAAGATCAAAGTCCGATGCTCCGTACCCGCCACGGTGCGCTTGAATATCCCCTGGTGCTCCAGTTCCGAGTACGCCACGTTTTCGATGTGAACGTGTCCGGTGGCGGGCTCCACGCCTCCCCCTTCCAAGCTGCGGACGATAAAACTCGCCACGCCATTCTCCACCGGCCCCACTCCCGTATTGAGCGCCGCCCAACCGGCTGCGGATTCGGCCGGGTTGGTGGACTCCAGCGGGGCGAAGGTCCCTTGTTCCGCCAACTTAGACATGTGGGGCAGTTCCCCTGAGGCCATCATCTTTTGGGTCAGGCGAGCATCCGCCCCATCGAAACCGAGCACGATAACGCGGCCCTGGGCCGATCCGACGGAGACCAAGCACAACAGAAAACAGGGGAGCCAAGCCAGGCGGAGGAAGGACATACGATGGGTTTTGGTATGGAGTTCGGGCACGGGCTGGCGGGAAAGCGAGAACTCGCTAGGATCACGGCTCGCTGGAGTTGGATCCCCGCCCGAGGGGACCCATCCCGACTGCATCCGCAGCCAGCGCAACAAGGTTAGAAGGAGAACTCAAAAAGTGTCAACGAATGGTCTGAAAACGAGTCGAGCCCAGCGGGGATCCGCCGCATGGCTCCTGTTGGTGCTTCTGGTGCTAGGCATTGGTTTGTTCGCTTGGATGAATCTGCAAGAGCCCGGCTCCGACCCGGGCATCACCCGCGACAACCCCAACGGTGCCGCCGCTCCCAATTCCAATACCCAACCCGACTTGCAAGCTCCCACCGTGGAGGGCATCGCCCCCTCGGGTCGGGTGGAGGCGGGCCCCCTGCCCTACCGGGAAATGAAACGCGTGTTCGACGGTACAGGGCAGATCAGTGGGCAGCTGTTTCCCAGCGATGCGGTGCCCCTGCCCGACACCTGGACCTTGATCATCGAGCCTTCCCAATTCGCCTTGGGCCGCGAAACCGCCATCCGCAAGGAGTTGGAATTCCCCGGACAGCAAACCACGTTCGAGGTTCGCGACCTTCCTATGGCCTCCTATCGGGTGCTAGCCCTCGCCGAAGGCCAGGCCTCCGTGGCCATGGAAGTCTCTTTGTTCAAACTCGAAGGACCCGGGAACCAGGCCAAGGATCACTCCCACATCATGCTGCGCATGCAGCCCCTTTCGAGCCTTCGAGTGACCCTCCAAACCGCCGACTTGGCGCCGGCCACCGACCTGCCTCTCACCCTGGAATCCAGTGCGACGAGAAAGCGCTGGGAGGCCAAAACCGATGCGGTGGGCCGCTACGAATTTGAGCGCCTTCCCGCCGGACGATTCACCCTACTGGTCGGATACCCCGACCAGCCCCTCATCCCCGCGGAAACGCTCATGGTGGAAGTCGGCAAGGTGACCGCGTGGCAAGGCACGCTGCCCAGCACGCATCGCGTCACTTTCAAGGTGGTGGACGGGCAGGGCCGCGGTCTGCCAGGAGCCATCCTGCGCGGCCACGGGGGCGCCCCCATCGACGGCGTCACGGACTATGAGGGTTTGCTCACCCAGGCCTATCTTCCCGAAGGTACCTATCGCATTCGCGTCGAGCACAAGGACAGTGAAAGCCACGGACGCATGGACGTGACCGTCCCCTTGGACGAAACCAACGCCGAGCCTGTCGTGATCTATTGTCGGCAGTAACCTCCCAAGAGGCCAGGTTATCGAACGTTCTACGCTTCACGTGGCCCACCGTGGCATCGTGTTTGTGTAGCTCCGCTTTCCGCGTAAACGATCAGTTTTGGGTGGGCGGTTTGGGCGAGCAGGCCCAGGCGGCTTTGGGAGCGGCTACCTTCGTGATGATTCTCAACTTCGCGTTGTATTTCCTCGCGGTGGCGGGATGTATGTCGCGGGTGGCCAGGGCTAGCGGCGCGGGGGACGACCGGGCCCGCAACAGCGCGATCCATCACGGATTCGCCCTAGCCACCATCCTGGCCGTGGTCGTGGGTGGAGTGGGCTATCTGATCGCCCCGGAAATCACTTCCATAATGGGGCTATCGGAAGGCGTGGCTGCCGAAGCCGTGGACTACATCCGTGGCACATACCTGGTGGCCCTACCCATCGCATTCGCCCCCCTTCTGGACAACGTTTTCATTTCCATGGGCGACACCCGTTCGCCCTTCGTGCTGCAAGTCCTTTCGATCGGCCTGAACTTCATCTTCAACCCCCTATTCATTTACGGGGGCATCCCCGCCCTTCAAGAGTCGCCCCAAGTGTGGCTGGGAGTCCAAGGCGCCGCCTTTGCCACAGGCTTGTCCCGGGCCATCGCCATCGTCATCGGACTGATCTGGTTGGTCCGACGAAAGGGCATTCCGCTTCTACCGGAATCCCGTATTGCTTTCGGAGAACTCGTCCGCATTGTGCGTACGGGTTTGCCCTCTTGCGTTTCCATCGCGATCTACGCCCTGGTGTATGTGGGTCTGACGCGTTGGGTGTTCTCAGAATTCTCGGATGCGGCCTTGGCCGGATTCAGTGTGGGCTTCAACGCGTTTGAGGCTGTTTCGTACCCCCTCTTCCTAGGGATCGCATTGGGGGGATCCGCCATGGTGGGTCGAGCATTGGGAGCGCGCAACGATGGACTGGCCCAGGAGTTGGTGCGTAGCACTCGCACCATTGCTCTTCTGGCTGGGGTTCTGATCACCCTGGCCTTCCTGTTCGTGGGGCCCTACCTGGTTCCGGCTTTCACCTCCGATACCCCGGTGATCGACGAAGCCATCCTCTACCTGCGCATCCTCGCCATCAGCCAGATTTTCGTGGCCCTGGAAACGGTCTCCGAAAACGTGCATATGGCCGCCGGGCACACCCGACCCATCTTTTGGATTTCGGTCCCGGGCAACCTGGCCAGGGTCCCCCTGGGCATCCTATTCGCCCTGACATGGGGCTTCGGCCCGGCGGGCCTGTGGTGGGCGATCAACGCCACCACACTGATCAAGGCGTTGATCTTCCACTGGCTGGTGGTACGCGAGCGTTGGCTCAGGGATCCCCATTTGGCGGGCTCCTAAATTCTCGGGTGGGTCCCCTGGCCACCGGAAAGGGCCGGGAATCCCTCGAAATCAGGGATTGGCTGCAATATGCTGGCGGAATGGCCAGCACCCCGATTATCGATCTTGAATCCATCGACCTGGACAATGTCCTCGTCGGCCCCCGCGAACTGGACCCCTACCTCAAGCAGTCCGGTCGCTTCCGTATGTTGCAAGGCGTGCTGCACGAGGATGTGGACAACGGCATCCTGGTCGGCTTCCGCGACATCACCGCCGATGATTGGTGGGCCACGGATCACATCCCCGGCCGACCTCTCTTCCCTGGTGCCCTTCAGATCGAAGCCGCCGCGCAACTTTCGGCCTACGACTATTCGGCCCATCGCGCGGGCCAGGAAGTTCCCGAGGACGCCTTCGTCGGTTTTGCGGGAGTGGACAATGCGCGCTTCCGCGGCTCCGTGGAACCCACCTGCCGCCTGTACCTGATCAGCAAGTTGCTGCGCTCCTCCAAACGCATGTTCCGCTATCAAGCCCAAGCCATCGCCAACGGCAATATGGTCTTCGAAGCCGAGATCCTGGGTGTGGTTTTCTAGCCAACCGAGAGCTTGATATGGAGTCCGGTGCAAGGTCACCGTGGACTCCCCATTGCATCAAGGCTGCCCACAGGCCCCGGGATGACGCGGGCTTCTGCGGGATTGCGCCAGCACCCACCGGGTGTACTTAGGATTCCCCGCGCAATTGTCGCTCCAACCGATTGCAGTAGCGCTCCAGATTGCGCTCTACCGCACTGGCGGTCCTGCATGTGGCGCGGGAAAGGCGCAGTCTTCGAGCCGTCCGTTGGCGCGCTTGGCTGCGTCGCTTGAGTTCCTCGGGGTCGGTTTGGGCCGCGAGGGCCGCGGCTTCCGCCTGGGCGGCTCGCAGATGGGCCGCTGACAATTCGCGGGTGAGTTGTTCGGTGGCTTGGGTCGCGTTGCCCTCGATCCGTTCGAGGCTCGCCTCCGCTGTTCGCACGGTCGCGCGGGCCGACTCCAAGCGGGCTTGCATCGCTTCGAACTTGTCGTGGGTTTGCTGCAGGGCCTGACGGAGCTCCCTATGGGCTTGCTTCGATTGGCTGAGCTTCAGCACCAACTCGCTTTTTTGCGCTTGGGCCTCCACATAGAGGGTTTGCACATTGGCCAAGTCCCTGTGCACATTTGCCTGTTGAACCACAGCCCGCTCGAGCTCCCCCACGCTTTCCATGAGGGTCTTCAACTCCAAATCGCGTTGCTCCACCCTGGATTGCATGCGTTTCAATTCGCCGCGCGCTTGGGCCAATTCCAGATCACGCCGCTCCAAACGGTGGCGCAATTCCTGGGAGTCCAGATCCTCTTTGCCGGCGGTTCCCTCCGCTTTGAAACCCATGGCCAGGTGCAGTTTGAATGCATCGGGCAAGGCCAAGCAAGGGACCTTCGATCCACGCCATTCCAGGTTTTCGGGAATCATGGACAATGACTGCGCCCAACGGGTGAGGTCTTCCTCAGTGCCACCAAACAGGCTCGCCAAATCACGCAGGGGGACCAGCCGCTCCCCGGCAGGAGTCGACAGGTTCGCGGTTTTTCGCGGGGGCGTTCGCCCTCCTCGAATGAACTCGAATTGCATTCGAAACCATACCCGAGTTTACGCGCCCGGGCCGGAATTCCATGGACGGGCCTGCCCCACCAAAGAGCCGTCCACCTCAACACCCCAGCGTGGGGTTAGGAAAGGCCTTGGGTGATCGAAAAGCCCCGGGGCTGGGGCATCTCAGGCGTGCTATCCACAGGTGCCGATGCGCTGGGAACCGGCATGTCGCCCTTTTCCCGCAAGCCTGCCAAATTGAGGACCTGGGTCACCATGCGCAGACGTTCCTGCATGGAAAGCGATTCCATGGGGATGTACGGGATGTCAAACATCTCAAGCATCAGCTTGACCATGCCGTCAATGCGCACCACCTCATCCCATTCCAAGGCTTCCCGGACCCCATCCTGGACCAACAACCTGCGCTGGGGTCGGACGAAAAACACCACGCCCTGACGCACGGAATCCATGTATTCAGCCAATCGCGGATCCGCAAAAATCTTGGCCAGGATGGTGGAGTGGTGCGCCGCATAGGCCAGATTGCAGAAAGCCCGGTCCGAGACAAAAGATCCCCGCTGGGATTGCTCGGCGGTGATCTGGCGCTCGAAGACCTCCATTTGGTAGCGGTCCACCAGATCCACATTGGTGCGCAAGGAGTCCACTTGGGCCTCCATTTCAGCCAGAACCCCCCTGGCGACCTCAGAAATCATCGGAAGGTCGTACCGATCCCGAATCATGCGAGCTAGGGTGGTTTTTCCGGTGGCGTGAGCGCCTACAAGGTAGATTCGGATGGGCTTGTCCATGGGCACGAGCATACCCCCTGTGGTACCCCATTCAAGAACAGGCCCCAATATGTTGTGGAACGGGGTCCGTAGCGCCCCCGAACTACCCTACAAGACCATGCGAGCCTTCCCCACCCTTCCCGCGGCCCTAGCCGCCCTATTCCTCGCGCTGGCCCTGGCCGGGTGCAAGGACGAAGAGCGGCCCCGCCTGCAGTCCGCGTTCGAGCATCCCGACGGGTTTTGGCAGGACGTTCGCTTTCCCCAAGGCACCGGCGCCCTGGACGACGCGGCCCGCCAAAACCTCGAGCAAATCGCCAATACGGGCTATGCCACGGGCTACGAGCCGGCCAGGGTTCAAACCGGGGTGATCCTCCACGACGGGGAAGCCGCCCAGGACGGCCTCAACCTGTACTGCAGCGGGCATGCCCCCGAGGCCGTCCTTATGGACATGAAAGGCGTTGCCCTGCACTCCTGGGCCTTGCCCTTTGATCAGGTCCCGAGCGAGCGCACCCCCACGCGCAGAACCCAACTCACTTGGCGCAAGGTTCACCTGCTACCCGGCGGTGACTTGCTGGTCTGCTATGAAGGACTCGGCCTGGCGCGCCTGGACCAGGACTCCAACCTGCTGTGGTACTGGGACGGGGCCGCCCACCACGACTTCGAAGTGGAAAACGGGATCATCTACACCCTATCTCGAGAGGGCCGATTCCTGCCCTATTTGGAGAATGAAGCCCCCGTGGTGGAAGATGCACTCTGCCAGGTCGACCTAAAATCGGGCGAGTTGATCAAACGCACTTCGATTTATGAGGCCCTGTTTCAATCCCGGTGGAGTTCGTTCCTGCTGCAAAACGCAAAGAAGGGCGGCGACGTACTGCACAACAATTCAGTGGAGCGAGTGCCCGCATCCGTAGCCGCGCGCTTGCCCCGCGTGACCGACGCTGACTGGCTGCTTTGCTTTCGCGACGTGAACGCCATCGCCATCCTGAACCTGGAGCAGGACAAGATCGTCTGGATGCACCAGGGTCCCTGGGCAGGTCCCCACTCCGTGTCGGGCCTGGAATCGGGCAATCTCCTGATCTTTGACAACATGGGCCAGGGTGGATTCACACGCCTGATGGAGTGGGACCCGATCTCCCACAAAATGCCCTGGATCCATGCGGGCTCCCCCCCGGAGAGCTTCGTCTCCATTTTCTCGGGCAATGTGCGCCGACTGGCAAACGGCAACACACTGGCCAGTCTTTCCTGCGCGGGTTTGGCCCAGGAAATCACACCTGATGGCAGTGTGGTCTGGGAGTTTCGCAGCCCCCATCGGGCTGGAAGGGACCGGGAGTTGGTCGCCGTGCTCTTCGAGGTCCAGCGCCTGGACCCCGAGACCGACCTCACCTGGATCAAATCGGGAAAGTGACCCCCCGGGGGTGGATTGCAATCAGGCCAGCGGACCAGGTAGGTCGATCCATAAGGGTCTCGCCCACTTTTTCCTCGAGCCCCAAGAGCCCCATGTTTTTCCACAAGAAGCACGTCCAGCCCGCTAGCTGCCGTCGTGAACTGGAACGCAACCCCATCCCGGACTCCGAATCCCTGGTGGTGGAACTCGACCTGCCCACCGGCGATATGGCTCCGGCAGATCTCTACGACCTGACCATTGAGGGTTCGGCTGTCATCGTGCCCGAGGACCTGGTGGCGGATCTCCTCGAGGATGACGTACTGCAATTCACGCTGGCCCACCCCATGCACGGGTGGTCCGTTTGCACCCCGGCCAAGGTGGTCCGGAAAGCACCGCAGGGCCCCAACCAGAGCCTGGTAGGCCTGCAGTTCATCAACACGGGCAGCCTGTACTCCCAGCTCGACAACGCCATGGGTCTGTACTTCACCCGGCGCAAGCTCAACCGTGTCCACCCCGACAAAGACAAGGTCATTCCGGTCAAGATTTCCGATGGAGCGACCCAATACACGGGCACGATCTACGACCTATCCACGGAAGGTATGGGCTTCACCCTTCCCAAGGAAGACGGGCTCAAACTGCATCCGGACATGCCCCTCTCCGTGGCCTTTGTGCTACCCAATTCGGAAGACTTGATCCAAGGGGAAATCTCCGTTCGCCAGCGTAGAAAGATGCAGGATCTGGCATTCGTGGGAGCTCTCTTCGGCGAGCAATTCGAACGCTTCGCGGACTCCATCACCGACTACGTGAGCATGCGTCGCCTGGAAGCCATCGACTTCGAAGAAGGCTTCGAAGACCCCAACAGCGGCGGCGACGACGAAGAAGCGGCCTAGCGTTTCCGATCCACTCCCGGAGCCCATCACGCGGATTTCCAATGCATACACTTGGGGCCCATGCAGAACCGGTTCGGTTTTTAGCATGGGCCCCAAGTGCGTGGATAGTCAACCGGTTCGATCGACTCCGCATTAGACCTTCTTGATCAGCACCGCGGGATTGCCGCCGAACAAACTGCGCGGCTCCACATTGCCGGTAACCACCGAATTTGGAGTCACTGTGGATCCTTCGCCCACCGTGACGCCCTTCATGATGAAGA
>JARGOW010000025.1:0-3367 GCA_029212955.1 Planctomycetota bacterium
TACCGCTGGGTTTCATTGGGTTTAACGGAGTCCACGCCCTCTTCGACGCGAACAACAAGGTCGAGGACATGGTCGCCATTCAGGCCTTGACTGAACTCGCCGTCCACACAAGCGACCTCATCCACGAAACGCAAAAGGAACGCGGCTACACGGCAGGTTTCCTCAAGTCGGATGGAAAGCTCTTTCAAGAAGAGTTGCCAACCCAGCGCAGGGCCACCGACTCCAAGATAGAAGCACTCCACGAGTTCCTCGAAGATTTTAAACTGCAGGAGCATGGCACCGAGCTCTCGCAGAAATTCTCCCTCGCCCTCGAACAACTGGATTCCATTCAAGCGCACCGCACCGCCATCACCGGCCAGTCCGTCGGCCCCGGCGAGGCGATTGCCTACTACACGGATTTGCACAGGCAATTCCTTGTGTCCATAGCCGCCTTTGCCCATCGCGGGCAAGATGCCGATCTGGCCCGTTCGTTAAACTCTTTCGCAATATTCCTGGAAGGGAAAGAGCGTGCAGGAATCGAGCGCGCGCTCATGAGCGGGGCCTTGGCCAGCCATTCCTTGCAAGGGTCTGATCTGAAGAAACTAGCAGAGGTCGTGGCCAAGCAAAACGAGTACTTCCTTGCCTTCGAACGCACCAGCTCCGCCGAAGAATGGGCCCTTCTCGAACAGGCCATGCAGGAGCCCGCTGCACGTCACGCCGAGACCATGGTCTCCGAGACTTTTCGCCAGGCCCTGGACGCGTCCAAGCGCGATGCTTTTGACCAGCTCATCGAATCCCTAGCCCTAACCGACCTCCTGGGACAAGAGGATGCCGACGGCGATCTGAAACCGGTGCTAGCCCACCTGCAAGCCTATTCCAAATTGGGCAACCTGTCAGAAAGCGAACAAACGCAACTGGCATCGCTTGCGAGCCTATTCAATGACGTGCCCGGAGCCAGCGCCGACCCGGATGCAAAAGGAACCTGGTCGGGCCAGGTGAGCCGCTTCCTGTCCGCATTGTCCGCAAGCAAAGCGAGCCTGGTCACCGAATGGACTGCGCCCGTTTGGTTTGATGCCAGCACCGCACGGATCGGCCTTCTGAAAGAGGTCGAAAGCGGCCTGGCTGATGGCTTGCGCACCCGTGCCCGCGAACACCAGGAACAAGCCCAACGGGCAATGCTCTGGAACGGCTTGCTGAGCGCCTTCTCCCTTCTCCTCGTAGCCGCTTCAGGAATATGGATTTTCCGGTCGGTCATGAAGCGCATCTATTCCACGGTACTCAGCATCGATCGCGTGGATGAACATAGGGACCTTTCCAATCGGATCCACGATGGTGCCGACGACGAATTGTCCTCGATCGCAACCAGTTTCGACAAGATGATCGCTAGCATGCAAGACATCCTGCTCGATGTGGACGGCGTTTCCAAATCCATCGCAGAGGGTGCCATGCAAGTGGGCGAGTCTTCGAAGTCCTTGGCGGTGGGCGCCACCGAACAGGCGGCCAGCCTGCAGTCGATCAGCAGCCAGGTCGCGGACATTCTGCTGCAAACCAAGAACAACGCTGAGAGGGCCCAAAGCGCCACGGAATTGGCCAAGCAATCGGAGCAGTCTGCTGGCAAGGGCATGGAGCAGATGATCCACATGAGCTCAGCCATGGATGAGATTTCCGCATCGAGCGATCGCATCGCTGAAATCATCCAAACCATCGACGATCTCGCGTTCCAGACCAATCTGCTGGCATTGAATGCCGCGGTGGAAGCCGCCCGGGCTGGCGAGGCTGGCAAGGGCTTCGCCGTGGTCGCCGAGGAAGTCCGTAGCCTAGCCCAGCGCAGTGCGCAAGCGGCGCGGGACACCTCCGAGGTCATCACCGAATCGACCCAATGTGCGGTTCGGGGGGTCAGCATTGCTAGCCAAGCCCGCGATGCCCTGGAGGAAATCTCCCAGGGCACCAATCAGGTGAACGAAATCCTGGGTGGAATCGCCAATGCGTCGATGGATCAAACCCGAGCCATCGATGGCGTCAATCGCGGTCTGACGGAGCTCGATGAAGTCACCCAATACAACGCCGCCCATTCGGAAGAACTCGCCGCAGCCGCCGATCAGACCTCTGCGGAATGCAATTCCCTGCAGGCGTTGGTTGGGCAGTTTCAACTTGGCCAGCCCGAGACCAAGGGCCCCAATTCCCGCTCCAAGCCAGCCAACCCTCCCAATTCAGTTGAAGGGGAGGTCAGTGTTCCGTCGCCCGCAAATTATACAAGCGGGGCCCTTGAAAGTGCTCCAACAATCCAATCCACCTCCCCTATTCCGGAACCCGTTGAAGAATGCGCCACATTCGATGATGCGCAATTCGACTCAGGTCTAGAATCGTTCTAAGGACTCCCAATTCCCCGCCTTGGAAGGGGAGCGCGCAACGCAATTCCATGCGCCTCCTCCCTGCCAACGAAGGCAACCAACCCGGTACGCATATTCAAATTTTGTACCAAGCCAATTTTCCGTCACCTGCCAGGTTTCAACCCATATCCTTCCTTGAACCAGCCCGACTACAAAGAGCTCCCCGCTCACCTCTTTCAGATTCCGACCAACACCGAGGACAGTCCGTCCGCTCGGGCCACATCCGCATTCCTCTCCCTCATCCTCGGAGTCGATGAACTCGCCCAATTTGTCGGACGCCGCATGGGCATGGGTGAATCCACTTTGGAGTGTTACGCCGGCGCGGCAATCACCTTAAAGGGCACGAAAGGAGATCCGGATCGCATCATTTGTCCTGCTGGGATCATCGAGTTGCACAAGGGATCCGTGACATGGAAAGCGATGGTCGAAGTGACCGTTGGAGACCTGGACCTGGATGGCGGGCAGATCGAGGACCTCCATCGAGCGGCCGCCCAGGAAGGCTTCCACGCATTGATCACCCTCGGCAATCAACCGCCCACAGATTTAGGGCTGCCCCCTGTAACACTCAACCGGCGGCGCCTTCGCAAAGTGCCGGCCTTCCACTTTTCCTGGGAAAGCCTGTTCCAAGAGGCGCAATTCCTGACCAGTGTGGTCGACGGACATTGTGAAAAGTGGCTTTTGTCCGAGTGGCTCGCCTTCATGGACAATCCCGAGTCGCCCATAACAACCCGGTATGGATTGGGACCTTTCTGGGAGAACGTGGAGGTCATGGCCCAGGGGCGCGCTCTCAAGGCCAAGGATCAAGCCGTACTCTCCGTCGCCCAAGCCTGGAGGAATTTCCTGCAAGCGTGCGCCCGCCAAGCCTCTGGAAAACTGGGAGTAGAGGTTCAAGTCGCGGCCACCGAAAGTGAAAAGTCCAATGGCGAGCTACACACAACGCGCGTCGCAAACCGGCTTGCCAATCACGGAAAACTGTCCGGCCGTATTCAAGCCGTCAT
>JARGOW010000025.1:3377-4286 GCA_029212955.1 Planctomycetota bacterium
CCAGTGAACCCATGGAGCTCACGTTTTGCCCGGCGACTTCCGAAGCTTCCATTGCTACGGACTTTTGCGTACTCAGCACCGCCACCCCGCCCCAAGCTCTGCGCCAACTCGCGGAAAAGCTCAAGAAAGCGCGTGTGCACGGAGGCGACCGGCTTCAACTCTACTGGGATCACAAGTCCCTAAAGTCGTACCTCCCAATCTCCCAATTCCTAGAGGATCCACAGGAGTTGATGGGCATTCCCGGCGAACCTTCCATCCCTGCGACGGCCCAGATCGTTCGGGCCGTATTCGAGCGTCGCTGGCAAATCACGGCCGAGGGCGATGGGCGAAGCGCCCAATTCCTCGATCAAATATCACGGGCCCTGGATGAATTCTGCGCAGATGTAATCCAGAGGATCGCGCCCCCAAAATAGCGCCTACAGGGGGAAACGGAGGTAGTAGATATTGCGACCTTCGCGGACCCAGCGCTGTTCATAGGGGCTCTTGAACTCCAACACTTCACGGAATTCTCCCAAGGTGCGTTCAAGCAATTCACCGTGCACATCGGTGCTGTCCTCCTGGATTTTGTCCTGCCAGGATTCCTTGGCGCGCTCGTAAATGAGTGCGCTGTCGGTCTTAATGTGCACCAGGCAGCCGGGCTGACTCACTCGCAGATAGCGCTCCATGAATATCGGGCTGGTGATGCGTTTGGTATCCCGGGTGTCCTTGGGCTGAGGATCCGAAAACGTCAACCAAAACTCAGCGAGCTCGCCCGGGGCAAATACGCGCTCGATCAACTCCACCGGCAAACGTAGGAATGCCACGTTGTCCAGCCCCTCGTCATGGGCTTGTTGGGCGCCCGTCCAAAAGCGGTGGCCCTTGAGGTCCACACCAACGAAGTTTCGGTCGGGGTAGCGCCGTGCCAATTCC
>JARGOW010000025.1:4296-14411 GCA_029212955.1 Planctomycetota bacterium
AGAAACACACCCTTGCCACATCCCAATTCGATGGTGATAGGGCGATCGTTGCCGAATACCTGTTCGTGCCAGTGGCCGCGCAGTTCGGAATGGTCGGACTCCTCCGCCTTCAATGTGGGTTCGAATACCCGGGGGAGTCCCTGATTGAGCTCCCACTTCTTTCGCTTGCCTAGCCGTGACATGGCGGGAAGGTACTCCAGATTCCCCGGAACTGCACGCTCGCGAACCTGTTTTCACGGGGAATCCTTGGCCACCCTAGACGGTAGGATATCGGACGCTTCTCCCGCCGGTCCCAACCCCACATCCATCTCCACCAATGCCGCCTGCGCTACCCCTCCTGCACGAATACTTCGAGCGCAGCGCAGCCCAGAATCCCGGTCGGGTAGCGCTGCGTATCCCAGGGCCCCTGGGCAGCCATGGCCCGGATCGGGATCTGACCTACGCCCAATTGGATCGGCGGGCCAACGGCTTGGCCGCAGAAATCCGCCCCCACGAAATCGTGGCTCTGGCCATTCCCCGCGATCAACCCGAATCCTACGTGGCCTTGCTAGCGATCCTCAAGGCCGGAGCGGCCTACACCTTTCTGGATCCGGCATTTCCCCCTGAAAGGCAGGCCAAGATTCTCGCGGACTCCGGAGCAAGACTGGTTCTCGGCGGGACCACGAAGTTCGATGGTGTGAAAGTCCTTCCATCCGATCGCTGGCCCACCGAAGCGCAACACGCTCCGGCCCTTCCGGACGGGGTTGGACCTGCCAGCCTCGCCTACGTCATCTACACGTCGGGCACGACCGGTGAACCGAAAGGGGTCCTCATCGAGCACGCATCGATTTGCAATCTGATCGAAGGCGACATCGAGGCGTTTGCATTGGGACCCGACGCTCACATGGCCCAGGGATCCTCCCTGGCCTATGACTCCTCCGTGGAGGAGATTTGGATGGCGTGGAGCGTAGGCGCCACCCTGGTGGTCATGCATGACGACGCGGCGCGCCTGGGCCCGGATTTGGTCCCGTGGTTGCGTCAGCAACGCATCAGCATCCTGTGCCCCACGCCAACTTTGCTGCGTACCACAGGCGTTCAAAATCCAGCGACCGAATTGCCTGACCTGAAGCTGATCTACATCGGAGGTGAAGCGCTCACCAAGGATCTTGTTGAACTTTGGGCCCCGTCCAAATGGCTGGAGAACGGCTATGGCCCAACCGAATGCACGGTGACCGTGGTCCGGGGGAGAGCCCATCCGGGACAACCCATCACCATTGGCCGGCCGGTACCAGGGAACGAAGCCCACGTTCTTGATGCGCAAGGCCAAGCCGTTCCGGAAGGCCATGAAGGCGAATTGTGCGTGGCTGGCAAGGGCCTGGCGCGGGGTTACCACCAACGCGAAACGCTCACCGCTGAAAGGTTTGAACAGCACCCGCTCTTGGGCCGGATCTACCACACGGGGGATCTGGTAAGGCGCGATGGCGACGGGAATCTGCACTACCTCGGCCGTATGGACAGCCAGGTAAAGCTGCGGGGCTATCGCATCGAATTGCAGGAGGTGGAGTCCCACTTGCAAAGCATTGTTGGGATCCGCGAATGTGCCTGCGTCATCGTTGGCCAGGGGTCTTCGGCCCTACTTGTGGCCCTTGCTGTGCCAAACGCGGAACCCATGGAGATGCAGGCCGTGCAGGAACCACTCCGCGATCAAGTTCCCGGGTACATGGTCCCTGCGCGGATTCTTTGGGTGGAATCCTTGCCCACCGGTGTTTCCGGAAAACTGGATCGGCGAGCGGTGGCAGACCTGGCCAACCGAGGTTTGGCCGGGGCGCACCCATCCGCAGCATCCACCCTGCCTGAGGACGCTTCGGACCTGGAGCGCATCCTGCTGGGAGCCTTCGCTGCGGTTTTGGTTCCCGGCATCGCCCCGGGGCTTCGTTCCGACTTCTTTTTGGACCTGGGAGGTGATTCTCTCAGCGCGGCCACCTTGATTTCGGACCTGCGACGCAATCCGGAAACCGCCCGGTTGACCGTGCGCCATGTGTACGAGTTCCGCACGGTCGCAGGGCTTGCCGAGTGCCTCCAGAATGCCAAGCGCGCAAGCCTGGAAACGGAACCCGATCGGTTTGGCGACCTGCCCCCCGCGTCCACATTGAATCCGGCATGGGCCACGCTCTTCCAGTCCCTTTGGCTTGGGGCTTCTGCGCTATTGCTTCTTGGGGTGTTGTATGCCATCGCCTTCTGGGCCGTCCCCAATCTATTCCTGGGCTGGGGACTGTGGCCCACTTCGATTGGACTCGCCCTGGCCTTGCCCCTGCTGCCCTGGCTCTGGTTGATCCCTTCGATCCTCCTGACAAACCGGGTCAAGCGCACGCTCATCGGACAATACCGGCCGGGCCAGGTTCCCGCGTGGAGCGCAGAGCATGTGCGACATTGGATCGTGCAACGCGTTTCAGCCACGATTCCGTGGGGCCACCTGCAAGGAACCGTTTGGCACGCAAGCGTCTTGCGTTCCTTGGGAGCGAAAATTGGAAAGGACGTTCACCTTCACCGTGGCGTGGGATTCCCATTGGGCGGGTGGGATCTTTTGGATATCGGCGAGGGCGTCACGCTTTGCCAGGATGCGGGAGTGCGACCCGTGGAGTGGCACCGGGGACACTTGATCCTGGATCACATCCACATCGCATCCCACTGCACCGTGGGCGTTCGCGCGGGCTTGTCGCCCGGGTCGCGCATGGAAACCGGATCGGTTCTGGCCGATCACGGTTGGCTACCGGGGAACAAAGTCGCTGGCGCCGATCAGTTGTGGGATGGCATTCCTGCCAAGCCATTGGGGCCTGCGCCCCCCGCGCCCCCGAGCCAGGGTCACGCGCTTGGGCCCCACGCCCATGGGATCCGATACGTATTGGCTCGAGCGGCACTGTCCTTTGGACTCGCCCTCCCTTGGCTCTTGGCCCTAGCGGGCTTCCTTTGGTTTGATCAATGGTCGAGCGATGGTGCGCTGGATTGGCTGTACGGGAATCCCTTGAGCGATGCCGTCCTGTGGATGGGGATCGCCGCTGCGATGGTGCCTGTGACACTGCTCTCGCGCGCATTCGCCGTGCGTGCTTTGGGACCGATTCCCGAGGGCACATTTCCCCTGCGAAGTTGGCCTGCGATCAAGGCTTGGATCAAGGCCGAGCAAGTCCAGCGCGCAGGGCGTTGGATCTCGGGTTCCCTCTTCTGGCCCTGGTGGCTGCGTGCCTGCGGCATGCACGTTGGCCGAAACAGCGAGATCAGCACCATCATCGATTGCGTGCCGGAACGGATCTCCATCGGGCAAGAAACCTTTTTCGCCGACGGGATTTACCTGGCCCCACCCAAACTCTACCGGGGCACTTTGACCGTTTCCGACACGGCCCTGGGTGAGGGTACCTTCTTGGGAAACCATGCGGTCATCCCTTCGGGGCTTCGGTTGCCTGACGACATCCTGTTGGGGGTCTGCACGGTGGCCGACGGCCAACAGATCCGTGAAGGAACCTCTTGGTTTGGACATCCAAGCTTTGAGCTTCCCCGCCGGCAGTTGGTCGAAATGCATCGCGGCTTGACCCACGATCCCGGTCCCTTGCGCTTTATGCGCCGTTTCCTTTGGGAGGCTGCCCGCTTCACACTCCCTGCCATTCCCGTCGTGTTGGGGCTGGCCTGGCTCCAATGGGTTTCCTCGGCGGTCGATGGTCAGTCCATGGAAGTCCAACAATGGGTGCAGTACGCGGGCATCACTTTGGGTTTGGGTGCCTCCCTCCCCCTATTCGTGCTGGCACTCAAGTGGTTGTTGCTCGGCAAGGTTCGCCCAGGCCAGCATGGCCTTTGGTCCGGCTGGTGCTGTCGCTGGGATTTCCTTTACGTTTGTTGGAACCTCTATGCCCGGCCCGTTCTCTCGGCTTTGGAAGGTACGACCCTATTGGCCTGGTACCTGCGCGCCATGGGCTCCAAGATCGGCAAGCGCGTGGTGCTCGGTGGAGCCTTTGCCCAAGTGGTGGACCCGGACATGCTGCACTTTGAGGACGGCGCCACGGTCTCCGGCATATTCCAAGCTCACACTTTCGAGGACCGGGTTCTCAAAATCGCGCCCCTCCACCTGCGCAAGGACTCCACCCTGTGCGCCTCGGCCCTGATGTTTTACGGTGCGGATCTGGGCGAAGACGCAAGCGTGGCGCCCCAGAGCGTGATCATGAAGGAGGAACACCTCACCCCAGGACAACGCTATGCGGGAAGTCCCTGCCAGCCCGGGGGAAGCTGAGCGAAAGCCCGGGCCGGGTCTGGGTCCGCGCCGGCTTCCCGGTTAGGCTGCTGCCATGTCAAGCACCCCGGAACTGTCGCCCCTGCGACGATTGTTGGCCTATGCCACGCCCCACCGGGGCCGTATTCGAAAAGCCTCCTTCTATTCGGTGGCCAACAAGGTCTTCGACCTGGCACCCCCCGCCCTGATCGGCATGGCGGTGGACGTGGTCGTGGAACGCGAACAATCCTGGTTGGCCCGCATGGGATACGAGGACATCGTGACGCAGCTCACGATCCTCTCCGTACTGACCTTTGTCATCTGGGCTGCGGAATCCGCCTTCGAATACATGTACAAGGTTGCTTGGCGCAACCTTGCGCAGGACCTTCAACACGACCTGCGTTTGGACGCCTACGGGCACGTGCAAAAAATGGAACTGGCCTACTTCGAAGACCGCTCCAGCGGTGGTTTGATGTCGGTGCTCAACGATGATGTGAATCAGCTGGAGCGTTTCCTGGACAACGGCGCTAACGAATTGCTCCAGGTCACGACCACCATCCTGGTCATCGGTGGCGCGTTCTTTTGGCTCGCCCCCGAAGTCGCTTGGATGAGCGTCTTGCCCATGCCCTTCATCCTGTGGGGTTCGATCCTTTTCCAAAGGCGATTGGCCCCCCGTTATGCGAAGGTCCGTGAGGAGGTCGGCCAACTCAACGGGGATCTGGCTGGCAATCTAGGTGGAATCGCCACCATCAAGAGTTTCACGGCCGAAGCCCGCGAGTGCCAGCGCATCGACGAACGCAGCCACGACTACCGCAAGGCCAATGCCAGCGCCATCGCGCTGAGCTCCGCCTTCTCGCCCCTGATCCGCATGGTGATCCTGGTCGGGTTTACCGCCACCCTGGCCTTCGGTGGATACCAGGCCGCCACCGATCAATTGGCCGTGGGCGCCTACAGTGTCATGGTCTTCTTCACCCAACGGCTGCTATGGCCCCTGACCAGCTTGGGCAACACCTTCGACCTGTACCAACGCGCGATGGCCTCCACCACGCGCATTCTGGACTTGCTCGACATGCGCCCCGCCATCCAATCGGGCACCCAGCCCATAGCGGCCGACCAACTCCAAGGACGCCTGCGATTCGAGGATGTGGACTTCCATTACTCCAACGGCTTCCACGGCATCAAATCCATGGACTTGGATTTTGCAGCCGGACAAACCACCGCCCTTGTGGGGTCCACCGGCGCTGGAAAAAGTACGATCATCAAACTCCTACTGCGCTTCTATGACCCCACGGGTGGCGTGATCACTTTGGACGGCAAGGACCTGCGCCGCCTCAACCTGCAGGACCTTCGCAAGTCCATCGGTTTGGTCAGCCAGGAGGTGTTCCTATTCCACGGCAGCGTGCGAGAGAACATTGCCTACGGGCGACCCGATGCCACCCAGGAAGAAGTGGAAGCCGCCGCCGCCGCGGCCGAGGCCGATGAGTTCATCCAGGAGCTGCCCCAGGGCTACGACACGATCGTGGGCGAGCGGGGTCAGAAGCTGTGGGGTGGAAAACGCCCACGACTCTCCATCGCCCGCGCCGTACTCAAGGATCCGCCGATCCTGATCCTGGACGAAGCCACCTCAGCCGTGGACAACGAAACCGAAGCGGCCATTCAGCGCTCGATGCAACGCATCGCCGTGGGACGCACCACGATTGTGATCGCCCACCGCCTGTCGACCATTCGCAACGCCCAGCGCATCTACGTGCTTGAGACCGGTCAAGTGCTCGAGCAAGGAACCCACGACGAATTGATCGACAAAGGCGACCTCTACTCTGCGCTCTGGCGCGTGCAAACGGGGTCAGCCCTGGGTCAACAGCCCTGTTCATGAGCTATGTCTAGCCGGTACAAGAGCGCCGCCCTCATCCTGATTCCCGTCCTGGTCGTCGGTTCGCTCTGGGCCCTGAACCGGTTTGGAGGTCAGGGTGGAGACATCCGTGGCAGCAATGGCCTTGGAAACTCACCGCCCCCGGTCGAAACGCTTCCCGCACCGGCAAGCATTCCGACGACAGACAAGCAAGCAGATCCGCTCCCCTCCGACGGCAGCATGCAGGCACCTGCACCCGGCATCGGCAAGCAACTCAACGATCAAAACCGCGCAGCGATCGGCTTGCTCAACGAAAAGCGGTACGCCGAAGCGGAGTCCCTGTTTCGCAAATGCCTGGAGGCCGACCCCGACGAATCCGCCTTCGCCTTCAACCTGGCCGAGTGCCTGGTGCGCCGCGCCCTGGCCGAATTCGACGCCAAGCCCAAGCCCTCCTTTGAGGCCCTGCTCGAGGCCATAACCCTTGCGCCACACCGCGAAGACCTGATCGGATTGCGCGACCGCTGGTCCAAGATCCTCGATGCGCAAAAGGACTTTGCGGAAGACCAAAGCTTGCACTTTGTCCTGCAATACGACGGCGCGCGCGATGAATTGCTCTCCCAGGGATACCTGGATGTTCTCCAGGATCTGGAAGCCGCCTACCAGGACTACGGTGAATTCTTCGACATCTTCCCCGTGGAAGCGGGTCGCGCCAAATTTGCCGTAGTGCTGTATGACCGGGAAGCTTTCGACACGGTCACAGGCATCGGCGAATGGGCTGGCGGAGCCTACGACGGAACCATTCGCGTCCCCGTCCGCAACTTCCAAAGGGACCGCGCACGCATCCGGGAAACCCTGCGCCATGAGCTTGTACACGCGTTCATTGAAGAGGTCGGCGGAAAGAAGGTCCCAGGTTGGCTCAACGAGGGTTTGGCCCAATACCTGAGCCCGGAACACGACGGAGCCCGGGCCACGGAGGTTCAGTCCGCGCTCAACCGCATGCGGGGCAAGACTCCCCTGGCCTTCGAAACCCTAACGGGAACCCTCGCTGGATTGAGCGGCACCGAGACGATTCGCATGGCCTACGATCAATCCCTAGGGCTCACGAACTGGATCGCCTACCACTACGGCGAGCGCACCCTGGTGCCCATGATCACCGATTGTAAAAACGGCAAGACCCCCGCCGAGTCCTTTCAGCGACAGCTCAACTTCGCCCTGAGCGCCGCCACACAGGATTTTCTGGACAGTCTTTGACCCCTCGGGGATTGGGGTGGGTAGAAGGGGGTCGAAGGCCAGCGCTTGCCCCGGTGCAAGCCACCCCAACCAGCAAATCGTCTCAGGATTAGAATCCAACCTTCTCCTCTGCTACGGCGCCAATTTGGGGCAGCATCGCTGCTAGAATCTCGCTGCCCTCTCCCATCTTCAAACGATAGCTCTCCATAAGCAATCCACCGGATTGCCCCCATCCCCATGAAACGGACTCTCCTCCGCACCTGCACTTCCCTCGGCCTCGTGTTCGCGGCTTCCTCCGCGTTCGCTGGCACCATTTACGTGGACGCCAACCTGAACACGGGCCTCAACGACGGTAGCTCCTGGGCCAACGCCTACCAGGGTAGCGACGGCCTGCGCCTGGCCCTTGTGGGCGCCGTGGCCAATGACGACATTTACGTGGCCCAGGGCACCTACAAGCCCACCACGGGAGCCTCCCGCGCCGCGTCCTTCGCCATGAAGAACAACGTGGAGATCTATGGCGGATTCCTGGGTGGCGAGTCCAGCCCCGTTCAGCGTCCGGCCTTCGGCACCGCTACCAGTATCCTGCTCGGTGACCTGGCCGATAACGATGGCAGCAACCTGCGCAACGACAACAGCTACCACCTGGTCACCACAACCGGAACCAACGCCACCGCCGTTCTCGATGGCTTTGAGATCCGCCAGGGCAACGCCAACGGAAGCGGCAACAACAACAAGGGGGGTGGAATTCTCTGCTTGAGCAACTCCAACCCCACCATTCGCAACTGCGACTTCATCGACAACCGCTGCACCTTTGGTGGCGGCGCTGGATACATCAACGGCAGTCGCCCGAGCTTCACCGATTGTTCCTTTGTGGACAACCTGGGTGGTTCCTTCGGTGGCGCATTCGACTTGAACGGCGGCAGCAACACCGTCTTCGAACGCTGCACCTTCATTGGCAACAGTGCCAACCGGGCGGGTGCACTCGAGATTTTCTCAACCACCAACATCCTGGTCAGCAACTGCCTGTTCGTGGACAACACGGCCACGGGTACCGCCGGTGGTGGAGGCCTTTGGCTTGGCGCCGGTGGAACCGCCACCGTGGTCAACTGCACGATCGTTGGCAACCACGCGCCCAGCTCCCTGGGCGGCGGCATCAACGATCAAGGATCCAACGTCACCACCACCAACTGCATCATCTGGGACAACACCGGCCCGGGTGGCGCACAGAACGCAACCAATCAAGTCAACGGCACGGCAGTCACCTACAGCAACGTGGAAGTAGGCCTGCCGGGCACGGGCAACATTTCCGTGGCCCCCTCCTTCGTGAACGCCGCCGGTGGCGACTACAACCTGATGATCACCTCCGCAGGTATCGACGCGGGCAACAACGCCGCCGTTCCCTCCGGAGTCAGCCTCGACATCCGCCACAAGCGTCGTTTCGAGGACGAGACCAGCGTTGCCGACACCGGCATCGGAACGGCCCCCATCGTGGACATGGGTTGCTCGGAGTTCACCACGCGCCCCGGCACCAACTTCTGCTCGGCCAACGTGAACACCCAAGGCGGACACGCCTCCATGGCCGCGTCCGGTTCGGTTGCCGTGATCGACAACAACTTGACCCTGGAATGCACGGACATGGTTCCCAACCAGTTTGCCATCTTCCTGGTCGGCGCCCAGCCCGGCTTCGTGGCTAGCCCCGGCGGCAGCTCCGGCAATCTTTGCTTGGGAGGCGTCATCGGCCGTTTCAACGACCTCAGCCAAATCCGCAACACGGGAGCCACCAGCTCGATCGACCTGACGCTGGACCTGGGCAACCTGCCCCTGGCCACGGGTTCCGTGCCCGTCATGCCCGGCGAAACCTGGCATTTCGAAGCTTGGTACCGCGACGGCATCCCCTCCATCGGTTTTGTGACCTCGAACTTCTCCGACGGTCTCTCGATCACCTTCGAGTGATCCTGGCGGAGCCCGGCCGAGCCGGGTGAGAAAAAAACATCCGGCCCAGTTCGAACTGGGCCGGATGTTTTGTTTTGTGGGGGCAAAGCTCCCTGGATCGTCAAGCGGACGGAGAACGGCGGTCTTCGCTGCGGAATTCGTCCTGGTAATCCTCGATCGAGGCGCGGATGACCTTGCGGGCGTGGTCGGCGCCATAGGTCCCCATGACCTTGATCGTGTTTTCCCCTGTGTTGATGTCCATCTTGTAGGTGGCGAAGTAGTGCACCATGCGATTGATGACCGTGTCTGGCACGTGACTGAGCTCCTTGGCGGACTTGAACACCTGGTCGTTGTCGAGCACGGCGATGATTTTGTCATCGGCCTCACCCCCATCCACCAGCTGAATGCCGCCCAGAACGCGGGCGGAGAGCACAATGTCGGACCGGTCGATGCGCTGCTGACTGAGAACGCAGATGTCCAGGGGATCCTGGTCGCCGATGGTTGCGGAAACGGTCAAGGCCGCCACCCGGTCCCCGCAGTAAGTCTGGGGAATGAACCCGTACAGGAACGGCGGCAGGGCGGAACTGCCCTGGGGCCGGTCCACGCGCAGGTAGCCCGTGCGCTTGTCGATCTCGTACTTCACCACGTCAAACGGGGTGATCTCGATGTACGACTCGACCACGTCAGGAACGCGGTCCCCGGTGGGAAGGCCATGCCAAGGGTGCGCGCGAAAGCGATTGAAATCTTTGCCCATAGATACGGTTCGGCAGCCCATCCAGCCACCGGACCATTCCGGCGCACCACAGGCTCCCACTCTCCGATCGGCCTACCATCCCCAAAACCGTCCCCCAAATCAGCCCCCACCCCCCC
>JARGOW010000026.1:0-477 GCA_029212955.1 Planctomycetota bacterium
GTCCAAAATTCATGCGCGGTGAAGCCACGAGCCGACGTTCCAATTCCCGCTTGTCGCGCTCGCCAAAATAGCGCGGTCCCGCGCTCCAGAGCACTTGGCCCACGGCTCGCAGCAACGCATCCAAACTCGTCACCTTGCCGCCTGGCTCATCCGCTCCAAGCACCGGATCCGAAGGCTCCAAAACAGGACGCCCGCGATCCACGCTCAACATCAAGGCGGACAAGGACGCCAAACAGCGCTTGGCCAAGGTCGCTTCGGACTCGAATCCCATGGCGACCTCCCGGTCCATATCGCCGGGCAAGGACCTCGAAAATGCTTGGGCTTCATCGAGCCAGCCCACGTTGAGTAGGTCCTCCAACACGCGCCTGGCCAGCTCCCCATCGGATGGGTCCGAATGGTAGGCAGCAATGGAGTTTTCGAGGAGGAACAGTTTGGGCCGTAGGGAAAAGAAGTCCCCCATGAACCCGGGTAAGTTCG
>JARGOW010000026.1:487-14385 GCA_029212955.1 Planctomycetota bacterium
CACCCTTCCATGGGCTTGCCGCGGCCGAACAGCTCCACGATTTGCGCACGCACCGATTCGACTCCCGGGGGTGCCATGGAATCGGCGCCAAAGGCCGCCGGGTCCTCCGCCGCAACGAGCCGCAACGCTAGATCCCGGGCCCAGGTTGCTGTAGGGCCCTGGGACCTCCGCAGAAACAGCCAGGAGCGTGCCTCTTCCGAATCCACAGCCCCCGAGTCCACCAGCAGCGCCAGCTGTAAGGGAGAAAGATCCCCGCGGCGCAACAACCGGGCAGCGCGCACCTTGGCCCGCGCCAGATCCGTTTCGGTCCCCAGCGCCAACTCCATGGTAAGCAACTCGAGCTCCACCCCATCGCGCTCCGCCCCCGGATCCATGCCCTCCCACAACCCGGCCAGGGTGGCTTGGGTTCCTTTCAAATCCCCAGCTTGACGCTGAAAGCGGCCCATGGCCAAGGTGAACAAACGCAGCTCCTCCGGCTCGCGCGCCAAAGCGATCGCTTGGGTTTGCAAGTCGCGGGCGCGGCCCAACCGCCCTTGACCCGCAGCAACGAAAGCCAATCCGTGCAGGGCCCAGGGATTGCGCGGCTCGGCGCGGTGGGCTTGATGAAAGCGTTGAACGCTTGTGCTCGTATCCAGCCGTCCGCTCAAGTATCCATGCAGATCGGAAGACTCGCCCCCTTGCAAAGCACTCCAATGGGCACGCAGGGCCTTGGGCCCCAGCAGCGCTTCCCGGGCAAGGTCATCCAACCTGCGTCGGGGAACTTCCCACCGGGGAGCCAATCGAATCGCCTCTTTCAATTCCGACCGGGCCAAATCCGGGTCGTTCCCGTGCCGCAATGCGGCGTTGGCCCGTTCCATGGCGGCCCGCGCCGATTCAGCCGGACCGGGAAGAGGTTCCAAGGTTCTGGTCCGGCAGGCTGCAAAAGCCAAACCCACCACCAGCCACAAACTGCAAGTCCGCAGCCAATGCGCCATTAGAAGTCCACGGTCAAGAAGGCTTCCATCACGGAATCCGAACCGCACTCGCGCATGACATGCTGCTTGAGTTTCGCTTCCTGGATCCAATCGGCCAGGCTTTCGCCCTGACCTCCACGCACGTTGCCGGTGATCATTCGAACCTGATCCACCAAGCCGCTTTCCAAGTAGCGGCGCAAAAGGGTCGGTCCTGTCTCGAGCAAAACGCGGTTGTAACCTTGGGCGGACAACCAGGACTGCACATCGAGCAAGCGCAGGTGCTGGCGATCTTCCCCTCGAATCGGAACGATCGTGGCACCGGCCTTCTCAAGGGCACGCCAGCGAACCGCATTGGATCCGGGCAAGCACAAAAGGAAAACGGGTCCGGCGCTTTCGCCTTCACCCGGCTCCTCGAACAGTCGAGCGTCGGTGGGAGTGCGCAACCAGGCATCGAGAATGATGCGCGCGGGGGGCTGGGTGATATCGCCAGGAGGGCGCACCGACAGGCGTGGGTCATCGACCAGCACGGTTCCCACTCCGGTCACCATGGCGTCGACCTTGCCACGCAGCAATTGAACTTCCTTTAAGGACTCGGGTCCGGAGATCCAACGACCCTCCCCCACATCCGCGGGCGGGCTCAACTGACCGGTCATGGTCTGGGCCCATTTGGCGATCATCCACGGGCGCGGACGGCGCACGCGCTCGTTCGCCACCCAGCGCAGAAAGTGAGGACTCACATCCTCCAGCCGGCAGATGCCGTCCATGACCCGGACCTGCAATCCAGCGTCCTCCAGCATGTGCAAACCGCGCCCTTCGTGGTCCGGATTTGGATCCAATTGAGACACGACCACATTCTGAATCCCGGTCTTCAAAATGGCTTCCACGCAAGGCGGGGTTTTGCCCGTGGTGGAGCAGGGCTCCAGGGTGACCACGATCGTGTCCCAATCCGCCTGGGGAACGCCGCTCGCGTGGGCCGCTTCGATGGCCTGAACCTCCGCGTGCGGGCCCCCGTAGGACTCGTGAAAACCCACTCCAACCACCTCTCCGGCCGCTAGAACCGCGGCTCCCACGCAGGGGTTGGGTGCCACCTCAAAGCGGAACTGGGCCGCTTCGCGCCCCAGCCGGTCCAGCAAGGACCCCAGGACTTCCGGGTTGAGGGTTTGGGCGGTCATGTTCATCGGGGGGTCCTGCGCTGGGGATCCCCGTGGGGCTCCCGTCTTCGATCTTCATCCTAGCGCGCTGGACCGGTATATGGCTAGGAAGTCCCGGGCGCAGACCCATCACCGGGTCCGCACCTTACATAGGACACCATCGGCACGAATGGCTTCAGAAATAGAGCACCAACACGTTGGGTCCCGCATCGGCACGCGGCACACTATGGCCTCGAACCTGCGGACAGGTCCCCGCCCCACCCCAAATCCCTCGTTTCACCCCTTTCCGAGGGCGGCGCCCCCCGCAACGGCCCACCACCAAAATGAGCAAGAAACCCCTGCGCGTGGCAGTCACCGGCGCTGCTGGAAACATCGGCTACGCCCTCCTGCCCCGAATCGCTAGCGGACAGATGTTCGGTCCCGATCAACCCGTCATCCTGAACATGATCGAGATTCCGGTCGACAAAGCCATGGCAGCTCTCAAGGGCGTCGCCATGGAATTGGAGGACTGCGCCTTCCCCCTTCTGCACGACATGGTCCTGACCTCCGACGTGAACGAAGGTTTCAAGGATGTGAACTGGGCCTTGCTGGTCGGTTCCAAGCCCCGTGGTCCGGGCATGTTGCGCGGCGATCTGATCCGCGAGAACGGCCCGATCTTCACGGGTCAAGGCAAGGCCATCAACGACCACGGCGCCTCCGACGTGCGCGTGGCCGTGGTCGGTAACCCGTGCAACACGAACGCTTTGATCGCCATGAACTCCGCCAAGGACGTTCCCGATGATCGCTTCAGCGCTATGACCCGCTTGGACCAAAACCGCGCCCAAGCCCAACTCGCCAACAAGGCCGGTGTCTCGATCACCGAGGTCCAAAACATGCTCATCTGGGGCAACCACTCCGCCACCCAGGTGCCCGACTTCGAACACGTCACCATCGGCGGCAAGCCGGCCACCGAGGTCATCACCGACCGCGAGTGGCTTGAAGGTGCCTTCTTCTCCCGCGTGCAAAAGCGCGGCGCAGAAATCATCGAAGCCCGCGGCATGTCCAGCGCCGCTTCGGCGGCCAACGCCCTGGTCGACCACGTGCATGACCTGTGTGTCCCCACCGCAGCCGGCGCATGGAATTCGGTCTGCGTGCCCTCCGATGGCAGCTACGGCGTGCCCGAAGGCTTGATCTCTTCCTTCCCTGTCACCGTCGACGCGGCTGGCAAGTGGTCCATCGTTCAAGGCCTCGAAATGAACGACTTCCTGACCGCCAAACTCAAGGCGAGCGCCGACGAACTTGCCGGCGAGCGCGAAACGGTCAAAGACCTGCTGTAAAACAAAGCGCTTCGGCGCAAACAAGAGCCCCCGCTCCAGTCAGGCTGAAGCGGGGGCTCTTTTGTGTTCCGACCTAAAGCTTGGGAACCTATTGGTTCCCTGCGAGCAGCCCCTTACCCGGGCGCCAGTCGCTGGCCTTGAGCTCGGCCAAGAGTTCCAGAACTGCGGTGCGCTCGGCATGGGAGAGGAGCAGGACCAGGTCCCCATCCCGGGCCCATGTGAGGGCGTCGCGGGCGGCTTGAATTTCGGAGGGGGCGTGCTGGATACGACTGGCGGGTAGGCCGTTGGCGAGTAGGGTGTTTTCAATCAGGTCCGTGACCACGCTCTGCTCGCGGCCGCGGCTTTCCTTTTCCATGGTCTTGACGATGACCAGATCCGGTCCGGCTTCCGCGGTGATGCGCGCCAATTCTGCGATCGAATGATCGTCGCGGTCGCCGGCCTGGCCCAACAGGACCACGAACCGTTTGCCACCCAGGGCGGGCACCATATCCATAGTGGCCTGCAACCCATGGGGATTGTGGGCGAAGTCCACCAAGGCACGTACCCCACCGAACTCGAACTCATTCAGTCGGCCCGGGTTCGTGGCGGGATTGCTTTCGAATTCCGCGAGGCCCCGGCGTACGGCCTGCAATGGCAAACCCATCTGAAGAGCAGCCGCCGCGGCGCACAAAGCGTTGGTCACGTTGTAGCGCGCGGCGCCACCCAGGGTGAGCGGGATGTCGGCGGCCGGAAGCAGCTCCTGCATCTGCGCCCCCTCGCAAAGGACCAGGCGATCGCCCACGAGCAAAGCAGCCTTCCCGCCCCGGCCCAGGTGCTCCCGAACCAGTTCATCCTCGGGGTCTAGGGAAACCCACGTGATCGGTTCCTCCACGTCTTGGCCGCGGCGCCGCACTTCCGGGTTGTCGGCATTGAGAACCAGGTGGTCCCCCGCGCGGCGAACCACAAATTTGACTTCGGTGAGGTCGGCCAGACAGTGCACACCCATCTCCCCCATGTGATCCTCGGCCACGTTGAGAACCACCGAGACATCCACCCGGTTTACGCCAAGCCCACGGCGTAAGAGCCCCCCACGGGCGGTTTCCAGCAAGGCCACCTGCACGCGTTCGTCCTTGAGGATCGCCCGCGCGCCCCCGGGACCCGACCAATCGCCACGGTCGACCAGCTCATCCCCCACCTGAATCCAATCGGTCGAAGAAATCCCCGGCACCAGATTCGCGGCTTTCACAATCGCACCCAACATGCGGATCGTGGTGGTTTTGCCATTGGTACCGGTGATGATCGCGCTCGGGATATCCGCGACGGTCGACCAGTCCACCTGGGAGGCGTCGGGCAACTCGGGCGTATCCCAGGTTCGGCCCCGAGCTCCCATGCCCACGGTGGTCCACTCGTCATCGCCGCAGAAATTCACCCGGTGCTCGGCAGCCGCCCGGGCTAGGGCCAAGAGGCGTGGATCACGCTCCTGATCCAGTTCATGCCTTAGGGCACCCAACGATTCAGAGAGGTCGCTTGGCGTCTCGCCAGCGAGCACCCGACGTGTACTCTCAAAGGCCCACTCATTGACCTCTAAGCAAGCGTACAGGGTGTCGATCGGAGCCCGGAAGGCCATACTCACACCACCGGGATATTCCCGATGGGTCAACTCAACCGGCAGCTCCAGTGCTTCGAGTACCCGGGTCACCTGCTCCCGCCAAACCTCCACCACAGTGGCAGCCTGGCATCCATCCAACTCCACCTCCAGCACAGCACCGGGGTGATCCCAAAGCAGGTTCGGGCCGGTCAAGCGGCGTGAATCGGTCAACTTCAAGGCGGATTCCCTCAATCGGAGGACTCTTGCTCCCGGGCCAAACGCACGCCGCGTTCGTCGCGTACCAGGCGGCGTTTGTCCACGGCCGGAGCGTCGGGTGTTTCGAAGGGTCGCACCTGGGGTTTGCTCTTCTTCTGGGGCGCGCCCGGCTCCAGGGTGCCCGGCTTAAAGGAGGTGATCTGGTTCCAGCACCGTGAAATCTTGTCGCCGAAGATCAAGATCAAGTCCCCCGCACGCGCGCGCTCGAGCGCGGCGTCCGTGGCTTCGACCTCATCGGGGATCAGCTCGATCACCTCGGGGTTCACCCCAGCATCGATCAAAGCCTTGCGTTGGATCTGGGGAATCTCGTCCCCATCCCGCCCGCGGAAATTGTCGTCGCGCCGACAAATGTAGTGGTCAAATTTTCCTGCCACCGCGTCAGAAATCGCGATCACGTCCTCATCCCGGCGATCGCCCGGGGCCGCAAGGACCACGACGCGTTGTCCGCTGGGCTCGAGACGTTCGACCAGGTCGGCCATGGCTTTCACAGCGGCCGGGTTGTGACCGTAGTCCAGGATGACCTTGAAGGGATGATCGTCGCACACATTCATTCGGCCTGGTGCCTGGAAGAAAGTCGTATCAAAGGTGCGCAATCCGTGACGGATCTGGTCCAACTCCGCGCCCATGGCAAAGGTGATCGCCGCCGCAAACATGGCGTTCTGCACGTTGTGGATAGCGCGACCTTCCATGGTCGCCGGAATCTGATGACTCCAAAGCAAGGGCATGTGGCGAGGACCGTCATAGAGCGTCAGCATCTGACCTCCCATGCCGTCCTCGAGCGCCACGGCCCGACCGCCCATCTGCACGTGCTCCCGCACCAAAGGATGGGAATGGTTGAGCGTCACATAACAAACGTGCTCGGCTTTGGTGTGGTCTGCCATGGCCAGCACCAAAGGATCGTCCGCGTTGAGAACTGCCGTGTCGGTGGCAATCTCTGCGACGGTTCGCTTGACCTTGGCCAGCTCCTCCAAGGTGTCGATGCCCTTGAGGCCCAGGTGGTCCGAGTCCACGTTCAACACCGCACCCACCGTGCATTTGCGATACCCCATGCCCCGGCGTAGCAATCCACCGCGGGCGGTTTCCATGACCGCCGTGTCGACCTTGGGATCGCGCAACACCATCCGAGCCGCAACCGGTCCGGTCATGTCGCCTTCCACGGTCAGGTGGCCGTCGATGTACACGCCCTCCGTACTGGTCAAACCCACATGACGCCCGGCCATCTTCAAGATGTGGGCCACCATGCGCGAGGTGGTCGTTTTACCGTTGGTGCCCGTGATCGACGCGATCGGAATGCGCGTCGGCGTTCCCGGGGGGAAGAGCATATCGATCACAGGACCGGCCACGTCCCGCGGGGTGCCCTCGCTGGGCGCCACATGCATGCGGAAACCCGGGGCCGCGTTGAGCTCGCAAATCGCGCCGCGGGTGCGTTTGTAGGATTGCGTAATATCGGTGGTCAAGAAGTCCACGCCGCACACGTCCAATCCGACGGCGTTGGCGGCACGCCTTGCCATCTCCTGGTTGTCAGGGTGGATCACATCGGTCACGTCCACGGCGGTGCCGCCGGTGGACAGGTTTCCCGTGGAGCGAAGGAACACGGTCTCGCCCTTGCTCGGAACCGATTCGGGCGTGTATCCCAGGCCCTCCAAGAGGCGTAAGGCCTGGTGGTCCAGCTCCAAACGAGTGAGGATTTTTTCGTGGCCCACACCCCGGCGCGGATCCTGGTTTGTGATCTCCACAAGCTGTTCCACGGTGTGCTCACCGTCACCGACCACGTGGCCGGGAACGCGCTTGCTGGCTGCGATGAGCTCACCGTTCACGACCAGCAGTCGGTGGTCCAAGCCCTCGATGTAGCTCTCGACCAGCACCGAGCGGGAATGCTCGCGGGCGTGCCCATAGGCCTTGCGCACTTCCTCCGCGTCCTGCAGGAGGATCGAGACACCCCGGCCATGGTTGGCGTTCAAGGGCTTGACCACCACGGGATAGCCGATGCGATCCGCGGCACGCCGGGCTTCATTCTCGCTGTAGACCAGGCGCTGGCGGGCCACGGGCAGGCCCAAATCGCCCAGCAACTTGTTGGTCTCTTCTTTGTCCGAGGCGAGCTCAACGGAGATGTGTCGGGTCTCGCTTGTGATCGTTGCTTGAATACGACGCTGGTATTTGCCGTGCCCCATTTGGACCAGGCTGTAGCGGTTCAGGCGCAACCACGGGACACCCCGTTCTTCCGCCGCTTTCACCAGGGAATCCGTACTGGGCCCGAAAGCGCGCCGTTGCGCGTAACGGATGAACCCATCGCACTCTTCCCCCCAATCGAACTCGGGGTCGGTCCCCTCGGGTGTTACCTCGTCCGGCAGCAGGTCGTGCAGGAGTGCCAGGGCCAGGTTGGCGGCCTCGAGTCCCACGTCTTCCTGCTCATATTCGAAGACCACGTTGTATTCGCCCACGGTGCCCGTGCCGCGGGTTTTGCCAAAGGTCACATGGGCCCCCGCCATGTTTTGCAACTCGATGGCCACGTGCTCAAAGACGTGGCCCAACCAGGTGCCTTCGTCCTCTTTCATGCGTCGCACAAAACCGCCGGGTTCCCCGTAGGAACAACCGTGCTCCTTGAGGCCGGGCAAACGCTCGATCAGCCTATTCTGAAAGTCCTCTCCAAGCCGTGCCGTGGGCCATTCTTCGAGCACTCCCAGCTCCAACGTCAGCCGGATGATGCGGAAGAGTGCATAGTGGTTCGGCCCCAAATAGACCGACTTGGATAGGATTTTCATGGGAGTCTTTTAGGATTGGGCGCTTTTCAAAAGTTTACCAGGGGGTCGTGCGATACGGGATTCCACGTCATAGCTGGCGTCTGCCGTCAGTGCAGACGCACGCCGATCACCGTGACGGGATCGAAACGGTCCGCAGAATCCATGGAGGTGAACTCCACCTCGGAGGCGTCCACGACTGTGATCGAGCCGGAGCCCGCAACGCGTAGAACTCCGTCGGGTCCGTAAACGGCGGCGGTGTCCTCGTCCAAGCCCAATCCCACCAATCGCGGGTTGTAGGCCAGAGCTGAGAGCAACCGTCCCAGACGGTCCCTTTGACGGAAGTGTTGGTCGACGATGGCCCAGGGCATGAGCCCCATGCCTGGGGCCAGATGAACTTTCTGACTGGAGGGCGTGGGGCCTTCATCCCCATACGCGATCATGTGCTCGGACATGATCGAGGCACCCGCGGAGGTCCCCGCCACGTGCAAGCCATCCTCCAGGTTACGCTCGCGCATCATGTCGGAAAGCGGCGTGCCGCCCAGGGTCGTTGACAGGCGCAATTGATTCCCCCCGGTCATGAACACGCCGTTGGCGCGCTCCAATTCCTTGAGGAACTCAGGGTCAGAGCATTGGGAGCGCTCGGTGATCTCGAACGAAGCCACGTTGCGGGCCCCCATCTTGCTGAAAATTTCCTGATAGCGTTGTCCCGTGTCCTCCAACCGCGAGGCGGTGGGGATCACGACGATGCGGCCTTCCCGGCCGCCACAAAGGCGCACGAAGCGCTCCAAGATATCGGCATCACGGACCTTTTCTTCCGCGCCACCGATCGGGATTACATATCCACGTGTCATACGTTCATTACTCCGGATTGTTCGAAGGTGCCAAACACAACGGTTTTTCCACCGCGTTTGTGCCACACCCCAGCGAGCATCACGTCCTGCGGGAGACCGTCCGGTCCCAGAACCACAAGGTCCGCGTGCCCTCCCATGCAAATCCGCCCTTTGCCTTTAAGGCGCAGCAGATTTGCCGTGTTTGTCGTGTATGCAGGAAGCACCCGATCCAAGTCGTGCCCCCTGCGCAAAAGTTCCGCCAGGCTCGTGGCCATGGTCGCAGGCTCCCCCACATCCATTTTCACCACGCGCCCATCCCCATCGAAGGTGGGCAAGCACCCGCCACCGTCGGAGCTGACCGAGATTTGGTCGGAGGGCATGCCCGCTTCCAGATACCGCTCCAGCGCATCCTCCGCGGAATAGGCGTCCTCGCCATCCTCCACCGGGAAAGCGGTCAAGTCGATCGAGCACCCCCGCTGGACCAACTCCAAGCCTTCCTCGAAGAGCGCCTTACGGCGGTTCATGTGCGTGGGCTGAAAAACTCGCGCCGGCAATTCGCTGGTTTCGAGGGCTCGGCGAACCAAATCGAGTCCGCGCTCTCCATCCCCCATGTGCAGGTGGCAGATGCCTGCCTTGCCGGTCATCAAGCCGGCCACGTGGGCATCGGACGCCACGCGCAGGAGCTCATCCAAGGTCGGTTGGCTCGAGCGGTGATCGCTGATGGCCAATTCCCCCACGCCAATGATGCGGTCGATGTGCACGATGTCCCCGCGCACGGAACCGGTCAAAGTCGTCGGCGGCAAGTGATAGCCGCCCGTGTAGCAAAATGCGCTGAGTCCTTCCGCCACCAAACCTCGGGTGGCGGCCAACAGATCCCCCGTGGTCCGCGTCACGTCGTCCGTACCGAGCAATCCCACCACCGTGGTCACCCCGGCCGATGTGAACTTGGAGAGGGGCACACAGGGCACGCGCGTCTCGGGCCCGGCCTCACCTCCGCCACCGGTCACATGGGCGTGTCCATCCACGAACCCAGGGATCATGCGCGCGCCTTGCAGGTCCTCGACCGTCACGCCCAGGGAATTGGGCATATCGGGCACATCTGTTCCCATCCAAACGATTTCACCGCCGCCCACCAGGACATTTTGAAGGCCAAGGGCTTCGGGGGCGAAGACCTCGGCATTGAGGAGGAGCTGCAGCACGGGGGATTGGGTTGGCAGGGGAGGATCCGCGGGGTGGGCAGAAGCGCGGAAAAGCGGGCCTAACACGGTACCACGCCCCCCCAGTTCCCGCCACACGCGGATCGTTGTGAGAGGGATTCCTTCGTGGGACGTCCCAGCATCCACGCCGTCAGCGCCGGGGCTTTTTCTCCGGTTTTGGCTTTCTCGGCTTGTCCACTTTCGTGGGGTAAGTCACGGCCACCCAAGCGCGCCAATCCTCTTCGATTTTCACCAGGCTCTGGCCCAGGTTCTCCTTCAGGATCGTTCGGGAGGGAATCTCCTGCTTGAGCGCCAGAAGCATGGGTTTCAAGGTCTGGGGATGGTTGGCCACGATCCAGTCGTAAAAACTCCAACACAGGGCCTGCTCGGGCAATTCCATTTGACCCGTATCCTGGTTGATCAATTGGGGCAAGAAGGGTCCATCTTCCTTCGCCAACCGCTTGCGAATCGCAGCGCGCCACTGCCCCCCGTGGTAATCGCGCATGACCGTGCCCTCTTCGATGCAATAATTCGTGGTGAGGCCATGGATCTTGTACTCGTACCAGTGGGCGGCACCCGCGTCGTACCATCCCCCCGTGGTATCCCCGAACCAAAGTTCTTTGTACAGGTTCGAAATCAACATATGAGCCGCGTTGTGGGTAAACACTCGCCGCACCTGGGGCAGGGTGGAGAAATTCGCCTCCTTGGCCAGGGAAAACACGGGGTTGCGCCCGAGCATTTTGAAATCCCCGCTGGAACCACTGTGCAGGAATTCGCTCATCACTCCTCGATGATCCTTGCGGCTCTCCCAGAACCACATGCGCATCTTGGAGAAGTACTCGCTCTCCGCGACCTGCCCTTCCAGGCTCGGACCTTCGGCTATTTTCTGGGCGGGCCCCTTCCCCCCCAATTCCAAATGCTCCCCCAAGAGGGTGGCCACCTGCTCCACGTCCTGGGCCACCCGGTGCAGGCACGTGTGACTGTCGATCCGTTTCTTGCCCTGACGTAAGGGACCCGTGTCCAGGATCAGAAGGAAGTGCTTGGTTTCCACGTGTGCAACCGGCCGCCCCATATGCTGCCGCATGGTTTCAGCGGCCAACCAATCGGCCACCTCCTTGCGCCGTTCCGCTACGGCATCCGAGGATGTTCCATGTTCGCAGCGGTCGCAGTCCATGAGAAAAGAGCCTCCACAGGGTTCGCACTCCGCGGCTACGGAGCAGAAAAGCACGTCCTTTTCTAGCTCGAGTATTTCCTTCTTGTGCTCGCTGCAAGGCAATACACCCAGGTTCTTGCAACGCTTACAACCCACCTTCACCCGCTGGGCGGCCTGGGCCGGGGGCCCCAAGACCAGGGCCAGGGGAAGGAGCAAAAGAAGCAGAAGCAGGCGCAAGGACACGGTGCAAGAAGGACTCATGGCCAGATTGTAGCAAGCGATCCCAATCCCTCCCGCTTCCCTGGAATTCAGGCGTCCAGGCGAACGCGCAACCAGGTCTCGGTGGCGGGGTTCCCGCCTCCGAGTGGGCGCACTCCCGGCGCAAAACGCGCCACCCAAATCGTGGGGCCCTGGGGCAATGCGGCCACAAGCCAGCTGGGTGGGCCCAGCCCCTCTATCACCGTGGAGGGCAACTCCAATCCCAAGGCCCAGGGCCCACGTGAAGTCCACAATCCCGAAGCCTCCCGCACCCAAACCTGCTCCAGGTTTCCAATTGCATTGAGCTCCGCATCAAGGGTGCGCATACCCGGGAGTTCGCTATACATCTTGCGCAACAGCGCCCCCTTGGAATGGGCGACCATGGACCAACCTCCACCCCGCTCGTTGACTTCCCAGACCAAAGGCGAAGCCACTGGCTTTACGCTCAACCAAATCCGCTGCCCCGGCTTGTGCTCCATGGAATCCATGGCACTGTCCAGCACTCCCCACGGGGCCGCTCCCCGCATTTCGATGATGCGGACCAACCCCCCGTCCTGGGAGGAAGTCCATCCTATCTGCGCGAACAGCAAGACCGATCCCCCAATGGAAACGCCCGCCAAAACCCTGGACCTGCCGCGCAGAAAGAACAGGAGCAAGACCAATCCGGCCAGGCCCAGCAAACCCGAGATCGGCAGGATCGGCACATCATTGGGTATGACCGGCAAGGGCAAACTCGACGCTCCACCCCGGGCCTGGGCCTCCAATCCAAGCTCCCGGGGCCAACCCACCGTACCCCCTCCAGCGATCGATACGTCCGCACTAGCATCCACAAAGCCAGGAGGATGCGGCAAGGGGACCTGGAGCCCTCGTTTTTCCCCCGGGAGAAGTTCCAGACCTATGCGCGTACTACCTATTTTTCCGCAGTCGATCAGGACCGACTGCATGGGACCCACCAATTGAAGCTCCACGGGATTCCAACGGTTTCTGTGCCTCTCCTGAGCCCGGGCGGACCCCACCCATACGAACCCCACGAGCAGAACAAGGCCCCATCGAAAACTCATACCACCACCCCCGGCAAAGGGTTCCGACGGCGGAGAACAAACCACGCGCCCAACAGCCCAAGAAGTCCCGTGTGCACCCATTGCCCTAGACCCGCGCCCACACCATAGAGCCCCAAGTGCGCCCAATACGACCCCACCGGGGACAGGGACACCCAGCGACCCTCCACGCCTCCTGCCACATGGGCCCAGGTCCCCAACGCCAGGGGCAAGAGAAACCAAGCACCCAATAGCGCGCTGGACCATACGGGGAAACGACCTGGGACAGGGGCCCCTAAGCAAGCGCTACCCAAACACAACAAGACCCCATGGAACGCCATCTCGAAGCCCCTCGCCTGCTCCATCCCCGCTTGAAGGTCGAGGGCCAGGGCCAGGGCTAACAGGGGCAACCAGCCAGCAAGACCACTCAGACGGCCCGCCCATCCCGTTGGGCTTGGCCAAACAAGAGACAAGGACGCAATCCCTCCCAAGAGGACCAACCGGGATATGCCCGCACACATTTGCGCACAGGGTGGATATGCCAAAAATCCGAGGCAGATCAACCACAGACCGGCGAAGGCGACCCGGACTTCAGGAATCTTCATCCGCCGCCCCACGCACATGCTGCACGGGCTCATCCCAACGCACATCCAAGACATCCCACTCGGGGACGCCTCCTTCCACGTTTAGCGCCCTAGCGATCGCGAGCCACTTTGTACTAGCGGGAAGCTCACCGGGGAAATCCCCACCCGGGGGCCGCCCAAAGAGAATGCGCCGCTTGCCTTCCAAATCGATTCGCACACCGCCGGGCAAGCCGCTGGGCCCCAATTCCTGACTGGCATCAATCACGATGCGACCCAAGAGTTTTTGCTCCGACGGAATCAGATTGCGCTGCATGGACCCGGCCACCTTGAGCGCGTCCAGGAGGGCTGCGTCCTGGATAAAATCCCCCGGGGAAGGAAGCCCTGCCCGCATGAGTCGATCGGAAGGGCCCAGGATGGGCAACCAGGCTCCATAAACCTCGTGGGGCGCATAGCTGTATCCGGCTAGGACCATGCCATCATCCGCCACCGGCAAGAAGTCATCCCCCACTCGAATGCATGCGGCGGGCTCACGCAATCGCAGTGGGACCACCAAACCATCGGGCCAAACCACCTCGGGTTCCCCCACTTCCTCCACGAAGGAAAGCTGGGCTAGCTCCCCCTTGAGCGAAGCCACCGCGGCGGGGTCGGAAAGGTCCACGCTTTCCCGCCGACGAAGGATGCGCTCCAATCGGCGCTGCCAGGCGTCGCCGAAGTACAGGGGTTCATGGTGCAAGCGAACCCGCGTCACTTCGCAAATGCCCACGCCCTTTTCCCGGGCCGACATCTGCAGGGAATTCAAAACCCAGACAAAACCCACCGACAGGAACACCATGGGC
>JARGOW010000027.1:0-882 GCA_029212955.1 Planctomycetota bacterium
CGTTTCTTGGAGAAGGACCCGGAAGCAGGTTCCAGCGGAGTCTGGGTGAAAACCCTAGGCACGATTGGCGCCACCCAGGTCCTATACATGCTACCCGCCTATTGGGTCGCCAAAAGCAAGCGTCAGCCGCGGGCCTACCGCACGGGATTGCTGTTGTCGGCCATAGGTTTGTTTGTCCTCAACGTCCTGCTGCTGTACTTCTTTTGGGAGTAGGGATTTCCCTGGCAGGCTTGACCTTTCCTGTTGTGTTCCGGGTAGGCGAGTGGGGTCTGCCCGCCCACGTTGTGATGGATGCCCTCGCTTACTTCGTGGGCTTTCGAGTTTACTTGGGCCAACGTCGCAAGCGTGGGGACATCCTGCCCTCGTCCACCCGTTGGTCGGTCGTGGTCGCGGCCGCGGTGGGAGGGGCCCTGGGCTCCAAGGTCCTGCATCATTTGGCCTCGCCCACGCGACTGGCTGAGCATTGGATGGATCCCGGATTTCTGATGGGCGGTAAGACGATTGTGGGGGGACTTTTGGGGGGCGTGATCGCGGTGGAGTCGGCCAAGCGTTGGTGGGGTATGAAACGTTCCACCGGGGACCTGTTTGTCATTCCACTGTGTCTGGGTATGGCCGTGGGACGGGTGGGGTGTTTTTTGTCGGGGACCCGCGACGACACGGTGGGTAGGTTTACATCCGTGCCTTGGGCTGTGGATTTCGGGGATGGGCCGCGCCATGCCACGGCCTTGTATGAGATCGTGTTCCTGGTGGTGTTGGCCCTTTGGCTGGGTCGGATGGGGCGCAAGGCCCTGGCCGAGGGGCGCGTGTTCCATGTGTTCATGTTCGCCTACCTGGCCTTTCGCTTCGCCTGTGACTTCCTGAAGCCCTATGAACTCATCGGGG
>JARGOW010000027.1:892-3660 GCA_029212955.1 Planctomycetota bacterium
GGCCTGCGGGGGATTCAATGGGCCTGTTTGCTCGGGTTGTTCTACTATGGAGCCCTTCTGCTTCGCCGCCGACCCCCGGCCCCCATCGATGTCTGAACGCAATCGACCCTACCAGTATTACGATGTGGCCATTTCGATCTGTTCGAAGTGCCTACGCCGGGTGGACGGCAAAATTCTATTCCAAGACAACAGGGTCTGGCTCGACAAGCGCTGCCCGGAGCACGGGCGCGAGCGCGTGCTTATCAGCGATGATGTGGAGTACTACCGGCGCTCCCGAGAAGTGTTCATCAAGCCCGGGGAGATGCCGCTCAAATTCAACACGCCCATTAAGTACGGTTGCCCCTACGATTGCGGCCTGTGCCCGGACCACGAGCAGCATTCGTGCCTATCCATCGTCGAGTTGGGCGACCACTGCAATCTGGAGTGCCCGGTTTGTTACGCGGGCTCGAGTCCTTCGAATCTGACCTTTCACAGCTTTGGGCGAGTGGTCGAAATGCTCGATGCGGTGGTGGCCAACGAAGGCGAGCCGGCGGTGGTGCAGTTGTCCGGGGGCGAACCCACCTTGCACCCTAGGTTTTGGGACATCATGGCCGAGGCCAAGGCGCGGCCCATCCAGCACTTGATGCTGAACACCAATGGTATTCTGATCGCCAATGAGCCCGGATTTGCAGAACGTTTGGTGGAGTTCATGCCTGCCTTTGAGGTCTATCTGCAGTTCGATTCGTTCGAGCGCGAGACCTTGATGGATCTGCGCGGGGCTGACCTTCGCAAGGTGCGTTTGACGGCCATTGATAAACTCAATGAGCTGGGCGTTTCTACCACGTTGGTGGTGACCCTGCGCCGTGGTCAGAACGACGATGAGATTGGCCGTGTCATAGACTGGGCCGCGCAGCAGCCCTGCGTGCGCGGGGTGACCCTGCAGCCTATCCAGGATGCGGGGCGCAATGAAAACTACGACCCGGCCACGGACCGCTTGAACTTGAGCGAGGTGCGTCGCCGGGTGCTGGAGCAAAGCGACTTGTTCCAGCCCGAGGATTTGATCCCCGTGCCCTGTCACCCAGACTCCCTGGCTATGGCCTACGCGCTGAAGGGCAAGGACGGCCTGATACCATTGACAGGGCTGGTGGACCCGGAACTCCTGATCGAAGGGGGAGGCAATACGATCTCATTCGAGAAGGTGCCCGGCCTCAAGGAGAAGATCTTCGACGCTTTTTCCACGGCCCATTCACCCGGTTCAGGCATGGATAGCCTTAAAAACCTACTTTGCTGCCTTCCCACGGTCCCACTGCCCGATTCCCTCGGCTACGAGCACCTGTTCCGCGTCATCATCATGCAATTCATGGACGCCCACGATTTCGACGTGCGCAGCGTGAAAAAGAGCTGCGTGCATATCGTTCACCCGGGGGACCTGCGTCTGATCCCCTTCGACACCTACAACCTGTTTTATCGCGGTGACCTGGAGGCGGAAGTTTTGGAGCCCCTGAGAACTCGGTCATGATCCCTTCCTGCGACAACGGAAGCGAGGGAGTGCTTCCGGGTTTTCTAACCGGAATCGCTTCGCATATGATTGGGATTCCCATGTTGTCGTTCATCGGCCTTGTCATGGACCGCACGGAAATAGCGGGGCTGGAATTTGAATCAAGCATGCGCGGCAATTTACCCGTCGTGTTTGCCGGTGTGGCGCAGTGCGCATATATGCTGCCCGTCTACTTGGCCGCTCTCGGTCGGGGCGCCCGCAGGGGCTTTCTAGGAGGCCTGGAGCTATCGATGGCCCTTTTGCTCCTTAGCAACTTACTGTACTTCACAGTGAAACTGCTTGCCCCGATGGTTTGATCCATGGCTGCCAACTTCATGAAATCTGCAGAGCCAGAACCCGATACTTGACCGAATTGCAACCCGTTTGGGAAGAAAGGGTTAACCCTGGCCTGCACCGCGCTGTTCGTCACAAATGTAGGCGATTGCTAGAGCTTGTTTGTCTTTCCGTAAGTGCACGTTGCAGGGCGGGTTCACTCCACAATCATGGTGCCGCGCATGAGTTTCCAGTGGCCGGGGAAGGTGCACAGGAAGTCGTACTTGCCCGGCTTGGTAGGGGCTGTGAACTCGATCAATTCGGCTTCCTTATGCATGAGTAGCTTGGAGGCCACGAGGACCTGGTCGTGCTCGGGAACGAAGGCTTTGTTGAAGCCGTCGGCGCCCATGGCTTCCGCTGCGGGTCCGATGGACTCGGCGGAACCGGGCTGGCCGATCACCAGGTTGTGGGGCATGTAGTCCGGGTTGTAGAACCAGAGTTTGACCGGTGAGCCGGCGGCCACGGTGAAGGACTCCACGTCGTACTTCATTTTCTCGATCACGGTGCGTAGCACGATGGCGCCCTCGGGGGGCGTGGGCGCAGCATTCACCTGTTCGTCCACGGGGGCGGGGCCCGGCGCGGACTTGTTGTGATCCCACATGTATTGCACGCGCTGGGCGGCCAGGCGCGCGTGGGCTTCTGGGGAGTTGAGCAGCTTCTTCAAAAGGTCGCGGTTGAGCACGTTGTGCTGTTGGTAAACCCACAGGCCCTCGAGCAGATGGTGGGCATCCTCGGGTTTGCGGATGTCGAAGGACTCCAGCCATTTCTCCGTGGCTGCAATCACGGCCGTCGTTTCCCGGCCTGAAAGCTCGCTGCGCACCCGGTGGCGTACGCCGTTGATGGGGTGCTCCAGCAGTTTGAGCAGGTCGGGACGCTCCAGGCCGGCCACGGCCACGGGCTTGGATAGGGGGCGGCCTTC
>JARGOW010000027.1:3670-14348 GCA_029212955.1 Planctomycetota bacterium
CTTCGGCGGTCACCCGATAGATGCGCCCATGGGACTTGTCTCGGCTGGGGTCGCGCACGTTGTGCTGCATGTGGCCGATGATGGCATTGCACCAATCGGACACGTACATGGCGCCGTCGCTGCCGATTTCAAAGTCCGTGGGCCGGAAATTGGGATCGGTGGACACTAGGAAATCCTCCTTTTCGGTGCCGGAGGCTTCGCCAGTGATGGTGTCGAACTCCAAGCCGTACTGCTTGAGGCCCAGGAAGGCGATCGTATTGCACAGCAAGAAGTCGCCCTGGAATTCCTCGGGAAAGTGATCGCTGGATAGGATGCCGCTGGAGGCCACCGGGCGCACGGTATGCTTCAGTAGCTTGCGCATTTTGAAACGACCATCCTCGTCGGGCATGACTTGCCAGCAGGCACCGCCCGTGCCGTCCGTTGCGTAATGGTAGCCCCAATAGTCAAAGCTTATGCCGTGGGGATTGGGACTGTTCGTGGCGTGAAAACTGAATTCGAAGGTGCGCGGGTTGAAGCGGTACATGCCCGAGGTGCCCGACTGTTGGTTCGTTTGCCAGGGGGACTCCACATTGGAAACGTGGAATACGCCGCGCTGGTAATATAGAAACCCATCGGGTCCCATGACGAAGTTGTTCATGGCGTGGTGGGTATCCGCCGAGTCGATGCCGCCCAAAAGGGAAATGCGCACGTCGGCCACGTCATCCCCGTCGGTGTCCTTCAGGAAAAGAATCTCGGGGGCGGAAGCCACGAGTACGCCCCCGTTCCAGAATTCAAAGCCCGTGGGGTTGTGCACCTTGGCGAAAGTGATCGCCCGGTCGGCGACACCGTCTCCGTCCTCGTCGGGAAGGATCAGGAGCCGGTCATTCATCTCCTTGAGCGGTTCCCACTTGGGGTAGGTGGCCCAGGCAGCGGCCCAAAGGCGGCCCTTGGGTCCCACACCCAACTGCACGGGGTTTACCATCTCGGGGAACATTTCTTCCGATGCAAACACGTTGGCCTTGAGGCCCTGGGCCAGGGTCATTCGATCCATGGCCTCTTCCGCGCCCAGGTAGGTTCCGTCCCCGATTTTGCTGATCCCACCTTGTTCTTGGGGTTTGTCCAGGTTTGTCAGGACCTCGATGGGGGCGGGCACGTTGCTGTCATCGGGTTCTAGGTCTTCGCCGGCTAGGCGAGCCCAAATCACCCGATCCCGGTTGGCGGTGGTGACGTCCAGTTGCACCAATTCGTGCTGCAGTACGGTTCCGTTGTCCTGACCGTTCACGAACTTCAAACTGGCCCGGGATCCCCAAACGTCGTTGCCGTCGGTGGCCCGGTAGCGGTTGAACCAGTGCCAGTTTTTCTCCAACACGATTGCGCGGAGGGCCTGCAGATCCGTTTCGGGCAGGCGTGTCACACCACCATAGAGGGCGTTGGAAATCAACTGACCCAACATGCGATTGCCAGGTTCATTCAGGTGCACACCGTCGATGGTGAGCCGTTCGGATCCCGCCATGGAGAAGTGGTGGAGTGAGGGTGTGAACAAATCCACAAAGCGCACTCCCGTATTCTTGGCCGCCGTTTCCATGGCCGCCGCGTAGGCGGCCAGTTGTTGGTTTTGCAGGTCCGGGTCGGGAAGGTTGCCGTCGCGCAGGTCCTGGGCGGCAATGGGTGAAAACAAAACGATTCGCGGAGCGCCTTGACCCGAGTAGTTTTGCGACCGGGTGTGTTCCACCCACGTCTCTACGGCCTTCTGAAAACCCTCGGGGTCGCCGTCAAAGGAAGCGTTGTAGCCGAACATGGCGAAGACCACGCTGGCCCTGGACAGGGCCAAGTAATCGTCTGCGGCCATGAATCCCTTGTTGCGCGGACGGTGGTCGATGCGATCCCCCGTATACCCATGGTTTCGGAAGGCCACATCCTGGCCGGCCAGTTCCGCTTGTAGGTAAGTTTCCATCCAGCCATCGTGCTGCAACCGGTCCGCGAGGCCGTTTCCGATGATCGCGACGCGGTCTCCCTGTTGGAAGAAGTTTTGCACGGGTACGGGCGCGTGCTGCCCTTGCATGCCGTGCCCATGACCGCCTTCTCCTTCCTTTGCGGGGTGGGCGTCCTCACCGCAGGAGAGCAGAACGAGCAAGAAAGGGACCGCAAGGGGCAATAATCTGGATGTCATGGCAGACGCTACACTATCCTTGTACCCACCCATGTCAAACTTCATCTACCTGTGTGCCCTGGGCATGTTCGGGCTCTTGCTCTCCTGCTCTGCTTCCAAGTCGGTCCAAGGCTCGAGCCCCGCCCTTGATCCCCGCTGGCTCGTTTACCCGGGTCAACCCGGTGCCACCCAGCACAAGCGGGTGGTCTTCGTGGCAGGCGATGAGGAATACCGATCGGAGGAGGCCTTGCCCATGTTGGCGCGGCTATTGTCCGAGCACCATGGTTTTGAGTGCGTGGTGCTATTCAGTCAGAATCCGGATACTGGAGAAATCGATCCGAACGAATCCTCACACATTCCAGGTCTGCATCTGATCGAAAACGCGGACTTGCTTGTGCTCGACCTGCGTTTCCGCGAATTGCGTGATGAAGACATGGCCCACATCATGGGGCACATGGAGGCGGGCAAGCCCTTGATTGGGATTCGCACCACAACCCACGCATTCAACTACAAACAAGACAAGGGGAGTCCCTACGCCAAGTGGACCTGGACCAGCAAGGACCCAGCGGGCGGCTTCGGTGGAGAGTTCCTGGGCGAAACGTGGGTGGCCCACCACGGCAAGCATGGTTCCCAGGCGACCCGCGGGGTGATCGCCGCTCAGGCCAGCGGGAATCCAATTCTCCACGGCGTTCTGGATGTTTTCGGAACGACGGATGTGTACGCCATTCGCGCCTTGCCCTCGGACGCCACCGTTCTCTTGCACGGAGCGGTTCTCGACGGAATGGATGCCGATAGCCCGCTGGTGGACAGTGCCAAGAACGATCCCATGCATCCGATTGTTTGGACCCGCCAGCGCGAATGGGCTCCGGGCCGGATCCAACGGGTTTTGTCTACCACCATTGGGGCGGCTACCGACTGGTCCAGCGAGGACCTGCGCCGCCTTTTCATGAATGGAGTGTTTTGGACCTTGGGAATGGAAGATCAAATTCCCGCCGAAGGCCTTAACGCCACCATGTTCGGGGATTGGAATCCCACCCCCTTTGGCTTCAACGCATTCCGCACGGGGCAATTCCCCGCCGACTACCGGGACGGCATCCCGCCCCTGAAACAATGATCACTCCCAGAACCTCTCGCTCCGCCATCCTGGCCAAGTTGCGCGCCAAAGTAGACGCCAACATTCCGCTCTTGATCTCCAGCGCCGGCAGCGGCCTCGTGGCCAAACTGCTCGAGCAGGAGGGCGTGGACTGCATCAACACCTTCAGCGGGGCACGCCTGCGCGCCAACGGCATGGGCACCATGAGCATGATGTGGCCCATTCTGGATTCCAACGAGCAGGTGATGCGCTACACGCGCGAGGACATCATGCCGGCCATCAAGGGGGACGCTTTTGTCTGCGCCTGTTTGAACGCCAATGACCCCCTGCGCGACATGCGCATGGTGCTCGAGGATTGCAAGCGCATGGGCGTGGAGTCCGTGTCGAATATCAGCCCTTCGATCAGCTATGTGGACAAGGGCAGCGAGATCCGCAAGGTGCTAGAAAGCGCGGGCATCAACCTTCAGAACGAGATCGACATGCTGCGCCTGGCCCAGGAGATGGACATGGTTTCCATCGGCCTGGCCTTCGACTTGGAGGACAGTTTGCGTTTGGTGGAGGAGGCCAAGCCCGATGTGTTCTGCTTCCACGCGGGCACCACCAAGGGCGGCCAAACCGGGTACGACAGCGGCGAGACCATCGAGCAGACCGCCGAGCGCACGGAGCATGCCTACCAGGAGATTCGCAGGGTGCATCCCGAGGTGCTACTGATCGCCCATGGCGCAGCCTTTGAAACCCCTGAGGATGGCCAGTTCATCTTGAACCACACCAGTTGCCATGGGCTGTGGACGGGTTCCTCCACCGAACGCTTGCCCATCGAGCGGGCGGTATCCGCCGCCGCCAAGGAATTCCGCGCCCTGCGCTTTCAAAGGAAATCATGAGTCAACGAATCATTGCCATCCTGGCCACCTTGGACACCAAGACCGAGGAAGCCGCGTGGGTGAAGAAGTGTATCGAGGACCTGGGGGCCAAGGCCCTGGTTCTGGACCTGGGCGTGATCGGCGGACCGGGCATGCCGGCGGATGTGGACCGGGCAGCTGTGGCGGCAGCGGGGGGCAAGAGTCTGGCGGACCTTTTAAAGAATCCGAATCGCCAGGAGGCCTCGCCGGTCATGGTTGCCGGAGCGATCAAGATCCTGCTGGAACGCGTCCGGTCGGGCCAGCTCCATGGCGTGCTAGGCATGGGCGGCACCCAGGGTACCAGCAATGGTTGCGCAATCCTGCAAGCCCTGCCCTACGGGCTACCCAAGGTGATGATCTCCACCGTGGCCTCCGGTGACACGTCGGCCTTCGTTGGCATCAAGGACATCACCATGATGCCAGCCGTGGGGGATCTGCTTGGGCTGAACCCCTTCACCAGGCGTATTCTGGCCAATGGAGCGGGTGCCGTGGTGGGCATGGCCCAGGCCGGATCGATCGACATCCAACCCGCCGGGGACAAACCGGTGGTGGGCATGACCAACCTGGGTGTTTTGACCACGGGCGCCATGCGCGCCGTGCAACGATTCCGCGAAAAGGGCTACGAGGTCATCGTCTTCCATGCGGTGGGATCGGGCGGCTTGGCCATGGAACAGATGATGAAGGAGGGCTTCATCGGGGCCGTATTCGATTACGCCCTGGGGGAGATCTCGGACGAGATGTTCGATGGACTACGCGCTGCGGGGCCGGAGCGCTTGACCGTGGCGGGCCAACTCGGATTGCCGCAGGTCCTGTGCCCAGGAGGGGCCGAGCACATCGGGTTGCTTGTGGAGCCCAACCAGGTGCCGGACCTCTGGAAGGACAATCAGGTCGTGTTCCACAATCCGATCATCCTGGCCCCGCGCCTGGACAAGGATCGTTGGTGCCAGGTCGCCCGGGAGATCGGCAAGCGCCTGACGACTTCCACTTCGGGCAAAGCATCCATGATGCTGCCCCTGGCAGGGACCAGCAGCTACGGCATCAAAGGCGGACCCTTGCACGACCCCGCCGGGGACAGAGCTTTTTTCGAAGCCTTGCGCGCCAGCCTGCCCGACTGCGTGGGTGTTCAGGAATTTGACATGGGGGCCGAGGATGATTCGTTCGTCGACGCCTGTGTGGATCGCCTGATCGCCCTGATGGAAGGCTAAATCTCCTCGCAGTCCATGAAGCAGTCCCACCAATCGAACCGGCCGGACGAAGCGGTTTGGGCCAAGGATCAATCCACTTCTGAATCGGGCCATGTGGTGCATGGCGTTCAGGTGGGTTGTGGGCTGCACGTGCTATTCATCCCTGTCCTTTTTTTCGGTCTTGGCTGGATCGCAACCGTGGTGCCGGAAATCGAGGTCTGGTTTGCGCTTGTACCCGTGTACATCGGCCTCGTTCAGCTGATTTATATGGCGCCCGCGTGGTTCTGGTTCCAGCGGAAAGATTCGCCGAAGGGATTCCAGAAGGGGCTCGTGCTGTCGGCCGTGGCGCTCTTCTTGTTGAATGCCGGATGCATGGGATTCTTCCTGTACGGTTGAGGTGTAAGGTCGAAGCGGCCGCGCACCGGCCGATAGGAGACGTGAGCCTAGACCGGCAGGTGTCGACCCCAAGCGCTAGCGGGTGGTGGACCGTGAAGGCGTCTGCGTAAGTTTGCGCAAGGATTCGACCAGAAGATCCAACTCCCGATCGGGCAGCCGGTCGTTGTGACCGAGCCCTTCCACCTGGATCCAGGACTTGGAGGGGGTTGTGAGTGATTCGAATAGTTTGCGCCCATGGACCATGGGGACGACGCGATCTTCCGTACCGTGCAATTGAATGACGGGGCCTGCGAAACGGGCCAATCGCTTTATGGAATCGTAGCGGTTGCCCATGACCCAACCCACCGGGACCCAGGGGTAATGGCCAGCGGCCACGTCCACCAGCCTGTCAAAAGTACGCTCTAGAATCACCGCCTCGGCTCCGCCCTCCGCGGCCAGAGCCGCAGCCACGCCGCCCCCGAGGCTGCGGCCGTAAAGAACGATCCCGTCGGGTTCGATCCCGAATCGATGGCAAAGATAGCGGCGTGCGGAAATCGCGTCGGCGATGACGGATTGCTCGGTGGGGGTGAAATCGCTCTTGTCGAATCCCCGAAACTCCGCGGCCAATACATGCATGTTGAAACGTTCGGCAAAGCGGCGGATGCGAGGTTCCAGCCAAGCGGCACGGGTCCCATTGCCGTGCAAGTAGAGCAGGACGCCTTGGGCTCCGCGGCGCTCCAGCATGTGGCCTTGCAAGGCTTGCCCCTCGGAGGACTCGTACGCCACGAGTTTTACGGGGCTGTCCACCTGGGCATGGGGTATGCGGTTCGAGTCCATGTACGCACCCGGATACACCAAGCGCGCTTCAAACAATACCAGGGCTGCGACGAGTGCGCCGTAAACAAGCAGTGCGATCAGAAGGCAACGGAACATGGGTCGAAATCTGCGTACCGAATTTGATGTGGACAATGGCATAGGGAGTAAGGGGCGCGGTTGATTTTGTAGTGCACTGTTTCAGTGCGCAATAGATGCGCGGAATCAAGCTCGGGTTATTCGCAAATCACCACTGGCATACCGCACTGGAAACATGCGGTTTGATTGCGACTCCTTCGCAGTAGCCGGATGGCGCAAATGGCTTCTATTTAGCGATCGGAGTGGCCCTGGAGCTGTTTGTCGTCATTTTTCGTTGGATGGAAAGTCGCAAGATGTTCGCCAGGTTGTCCAAAGCTTGTGTGTTTAGCGATTCCCACACACGGCCCGAACTGCGACCAACTTTGACAGTGATCAAGGCGCTTCATCTTCGCCCTATATCGGGCGCGGAACCCTCCCGAGTAGCAGGTAGTCTGGCGATCGAAGTCAGTGGAAAACCATGAAGTTCATTATCCCCTCCGTGTTCCTCGCCCTCGCGATTTGGTTCCTAGCCATAAGCTCTCCGGCCGAGATTCCGATTCCCACCCGGGTCGAGTTTGATCGCTCGGAGATCGAGGTTGTTGCCCAGCGCACCCAGTTCCCGGACCCGCCCATGATTCGCCAAGGTGGGGTGGAAATGAGTTGCGCCGACTGCCATGCCATTTTCGATTCCTCGGGCGAGGGGAATACGAATCAGCGGGGGCAACACCAGCACATCGAGCTGGACCACGGCATGAACGCCCAGTGCTACAACTGCCACTCGGATCAAAATCGGAACAAGCTGATTCTGAAGGGCGGTGAGGAGGTGGGCTACGGCCAGGTGCATCAGCTTTGCGGCTCCTGTCACGGCCCGACCTACCGGGACTGGGAGAAAGGAATCCATGGGCGAACGAACGGGTATTGGGACTCCAGCAAGGGGGAGCGAAAGCGCCTCACTTGCACGCAATGCCACGACCCGCATTCGCCGGCCTTCGGCAAGTTGACGCCCCTCCCAGGCCCCAACACCCTGCGAATGAGAGGCGGAGGCCCCCCGGATCCCAACTACAAGCACTCCAGCAAACACAACCCCCTAATCCTCAAGTCCCTCTCCAGCCCTGAAGCCGGTGCCTCCCATGAGTGAGTCCAACAACAACCCTATCGAAGCCCCCGAGCTGGATCGGCGCAGCTTTTTGCGCGGAGGGCTTTCGGTCGCCGCCGGTATGGGCGCGTTTGTCGCCGCCCTCAAACCCTTGGCGGATATGGACCCGAACGACATTCCCTCCTTGGACGGCTTCCTCCAAAAGCACTACAAGGAAATGGACGAAGAGGACATGGAGGCGGCTCTCAAGCGCATCGCTGACAAGGTCCAAGCCCGCTGGGACGTGGTTCCCAATGTGCGCGATGTGCGGCCCGAGGAAGGCGTGGAATTCGTATACGCCCTGAACCTCTCCCGCTGCGTGGGTTGCCGCAAATGTGTGCACGCATGCGTGGACGAGAACAACCAGAGTCGTTCGCCCGAAATCCAGTACATCCGCGTTCTCGAAATGCCCCGCGGCACCCTGGACCCGGAAAAAGGCAACCACGACTACGATCGCCCCAAGGTTCCTAGCGACGATCACTTCTACATGCCTGTGCAATGCCACCAGTGTGAGAACCCGCCGTGCGTCAAGGTTTGCCCGGTGGAAGCCACGTGGACCGAACCCGACGGCATCACGGTGGTGGACTACGATTGGTGCATCGGGTGCCGATACTGCGAAGCCGCCTGTCCTTACTGGGCGCGTCGTTTCAATTTCACGGAACCTGAAATCCCCAAGGAAGAGCTGAACACGGACATGGCTTACCTGTCCAATCGGCCTCGACCCAAGGGAGTGATGGAGAAATGCACCTTCTGCCTGCACCGGACCCGGGAAGGCAAAAACCCGGCCTGCTTGGAGGTCTGCCCCGTGGGCGCCCGGAAATTCGGCAATGTTCTCGATCCACAAAGTGAGGTGGCCCAAATCCTGCGGACCAAGCGCGTCTTCGTGCTCAAGGAGGAACAGGGCACCCTGCCCCGATTCTTCTACTACTTCGACGAGCGGTATCCGGACAAGGCCGCTGCGCCGGCCTTGGGCGCCGAATCGGAGGAGTCCCGATGAAAGACTACTATCGATTTCTGTACCGCTGCTTCCGCGTGAGCTTCGTGGGCGATTGGCGTTACAAAGCCTGGATGCTGCTGCTGAGCTGCATCGCCCTGTTTGGGCTCAACGCCTATGCCCAACAATTGGTCGACGGCCTGGCCGTAACGGGCATGACCGACCAGGTTTCCTGGGGCCTGTACATCGCCAACTTCACCTTCCTGGTGGGCATGGCTGCGGCGGCGGTGATGCTCGTGATCCCCGTCTACATCTACGGAAACAAGGATCTACACGATCTGGTCATATTCGGCGAGCTGCTCGCCGTGGCTGCGATCACCATGTGCTTGATGTTCGTGACCGTGGACCTGGGGCGCCCCGACCGCTTCCTACACCTGTTTCAGCGCTTTAACTTCCCCGGTTCCATGCTGGCCTGGGACGTGATCGTGCTGAACGGCTATCTGCTGCTCAATGTGCATATCTGTGGCTACCTGATCTATTGCGCATACCAGGGTCGTCGGCCCACCAAGAAGTTCTACATCCCCTTTGTTTTTCTGGCGATCGTGTGGGCCGTGAGCATTCACACGGTGACGGCATTCTTGTACGTGGGCCTGGGGGGGCGTCCTTTCTGGAACTCCGCCATCATCGCCCCGCGCTTCTTGGCTTCTGCCTTTGCTGCGGGTCCTGCCTTTCTGATCATCGCCCTGCGCGTAATCGGGACCCAGACCTCCTACAAGGTTCCCCGTGGGGCGATCGAAACCCTGCGCAAAATCGTGACCGTGGCCCTGGCGGTCAACATGTTCCTACTCATCTGTGAAGTCTTCACGGAGTTCTACACGGATTCGGCGCACGGAGCCTCAGCCCACTACCTGTTCCTGGGTTTGCATGGGTACTCGGGTTTGGTTCCGTGGATTTGGACAGCGATTGCTTTGAACACATTCGCTTTGGCGGTCCTGTTCATCGGTCCCTTGGCCCGCAGCGCTGGTTGGCAGAACCTTGCGTGTCTGGCCATGATTGTCGGCATTTGGATCGAAAAGGGCATGGGTCTCATCGTGCCCGCCTTCATACCCACACCTCTCGGAGAAATCGTGGAGTACGTGCCAACGCGCGCGGAAACCATGGTGTGTCTGGGCATCTGGGCCGCTGGCCTTTTGCTCTTCACAATCTTTGTGCGTGTAACTATCCCCGTACTCTCCGGACGCCTCACGGTGGACCAGAGGTACAACTTCGTTTCTTCGTCTTCACCTACCAAGTGAAGGCCCTACCCCAATAGGTGGATTCTATGGCCATTAAGATCCTGGCCTTGGGTGCTTACGCTTCGATTGCAGCGAGCGCATCCTTATTCTACAACGAACCAGGTCCCTCACCCCCCGCAGCTCCCGCCATTGTGGCGAGCGCTACTGTTGAAGCTGGCACCGCCCAGCCCATGCACGCGTCCAGCACGCAAGCCATCGGACTTCGGGAGCTTTCCAAGGCTTCCAAGGAGTGCATCAGCTGTCACCAGAAAGAGAGTCGTGCCCTGTACCAGCAATGGGGACAGAGCAAGCACTACCGTGGCAACGTGGGTTGTTACGAGTGCCACGCCGCTCAAGAAGGCGACGCCGATGCATTCATGCACTACGAGCAACGCATCGCGATTATCGTAAGCCCGAAGGACTGCGCCCGCTGTCACTCCAAAGAGGTTGAGGAGTTCCTGGGTTCGCACCACGCGAAAGCAGGACGCATTCTCGGCTCTTTGGATAACGTTCTGGCCGAAGTCGTCGAAGGCAACCGCGGTTTCAAAACCGAAGGTTTCCCGAATGGCGTCTCCGCTGCAGCCGTCAATGGTTGCTGGCAGTGCCACGGCACGGAAGTCAAAGTGCTCCCCGACGGTTCCCTGGATGCGGCCACCTGGCCCAATACGGGCATCGGTCGGTTGAACCCGGATGGAACGGAAGGTTCCTGTGCGGCGTGTCACTCACGTCACACCTTCTCGGCAGCCCAAGCGCGACACCCCGATA
>JARGOW010000028.1 GCA_029212955.1 Planctomycetota bacterium
GGGGATCGCTTGGCAGGAAAATTGGATTGGGGATATCATTGGGGGTGATGAAGTTGCGAATTGAAATGTTTGGGTTGGTTTTGGCCTTGGGGATGGTTTCGGGGGGGGAGCCTGGGGTTGGAGTGGAGGCTGTGCCGGCGGAGATGGTTTCGGCTGTCAGTCCCTGGGCCCAGGCTCTTGGTGCGCCCGGTCAAGGGGCGCGGGGGGCGGATGCCAAGGGTATGGCTCGGTTGCCGAACATTCGGCTTTATTTGTTGTGGGGGCAGTCGCACATGGGTGGGGCGGAGATCACCACGGGCAAGATCTCGGACCTGTCGGCCCCGGTTCCGTATTGGGGTGTTTTGGATTCGGCCGGACACTATCAGCCCGTGAAGGATTGCTACATCTACGACAAGGGGTTGCGGTCGAATCCCTTGGAGCACGGCACCCACGACTCCCACCCCGATCACCTGGGAGAGGAGGCAGCCCTGCAGCCTTTGACCGTGGGGCACTTTTGGCTGGGCTCTGCGCCGCCCAATCCGAACAACAACCACAACCACTCCAGTAACAACTATCCTTGGTTGCCGGACCATCAGATCCCCGATCCGGTGGTGGGACCCGAAACGGCCTTTGCCCAGCGCATTCAGGAGGCCACGGGGGACATCGTGGTGGTTGTCAAAATGGTGGTGGGTGGTTCGAATGTGGTGAACCGGGATGTGATGGTGGCCACGCCGCCCTCCTGCAATTGGCCCTTCCGCAATGTGGCCCAGTCCTACTACTCGCGCTCAGCGCGGCCCGATAGTTACTACCGCATCATGTTGGACAGCTACTGGCAGGAGGCCATCGACCTGGCTCGCCAATTGCCGGAGCATACTCAGAAGGGGTATCCGCTGGTGTTGGGCGGGGTGGCTTCGCTGATTGGAACCTCGGATTCACGCTGTGCTTATGTGGAAGACTTCCGCGAGCACTACTATCACACGATTTTGGACATGCGCGGGGATCTGGGCGTGGCTTCGGAGGAGGATGTGCCGTTCCTGGTTTTGCAGTCGCCCTTGAGCGCGGGCAGTTTCGTGCGCGACACGGCGCGTAACATGACGACGATATTTGGTGGGGACGTGGGGACCTTGGACAGTGCGCTATTCCTGCCGGCGATCGGGCATGCCAGTGCGGATGGAACGTCAGACATGGGCCGGGCCATGGCGGATTGGTTCTTGGACCCTACTTTGGTTCTGCAGGAGCTTTAGGGGGCGCTTGGCTCTCCGCCGTAGGCGGGATCGGAACTCCGATCACTTCCGTGCGAGGGATGCCGCCCCTGGAGACGCTCAGGAGCAGGTCGCCCTTGGGACCCATTCTGCGCAGCTCTTCCAGGATGGAATCGGCGCCTCCGCATTCCGCGTTGTCCCCGAGGATCAAACCTTCGTAGCCCGGTTCGGCGGTATGGCGGAAGATGTGGGTGCGCGGGGGTGAATTGTTGGGTAGTCCCGAGGGCAGTTCCTTGGGTGTGCGCACCAGCTTGGCGTAGTGGAGCCGCGCGTAGGCCCACTCCCATTTGAAGGTGCGAGGACGAAATGCAAGGGACTGTTTGTAGGCTTCGACCGCCTCGTCGGTGGATCCTTGGCGTTCCAGGTGGAGGCCCACGTAGAACCAAACTTCGCACATGAGGTCGTCGAGGGGGACGGCGGCGACCTTGCGCCGGGTGAATTCCATGGCCGCAGCATTCTGGAAGTCTTCGAGGGGGAGATCCCCGCCCATGAATTGACCCAACTGCAGGTCCCAGTCATTCAAGTCCCCCGGCGGATGGGTGACAAAGCGTTTCAACTGGTCCAGGGCATCGGCCTTCTGTTCGTCGGGGGCAAGGATATGGAGCCAAAGCCTTGGGTACAACGTGGGTTGGCGTTCCCGTTGCAGGGCTTCTTGCAATCGGAGGTGGGCCTTCGCCGGATTCTCGAGCAGACCTTCTATGTACCCGAGCGTTGTGTAGGCCCCGTGATAATCCGCGATTTCGGGAACGGACAGCATGTCCTCGTAGGTCCGCAGGGCGGACACGAAGTCCCGTTCGCGCAGGTAGGTCTCTGCGATTTTGGTGCCCAGGTTCCATTCGTTGGACCCTTCGCCCCCTAGGAGCTCCCGGTACTCGTCCCGGGCCTTCTCAAAAGCAAGCATCTGCATGCGACACTCCGTTCGCCAAAGCTTCGCTTTGTGATTGAGGAAGCGTGCGTCTTCCAAGGCTTGTCCTTCCACGCCGGACTGCATGGTGATGCCTGTAGCCGAGATACACGTTTCGAAATCAGCGATGGCCTGGCTTGGCCAATTCATGCGTTGATGGGCCATGCCCCGGGCATACCAGGCCCAAAGATAGGTGGGCTCCAATCGGATGGCCTGGTCGAAACAGTCCAGGGCCACATGCATGTGCTGGGTACCCTTCGCCGAGTCATCCCGATTCAGTTTGTTCTCCCCGAGCAGGGTGTGAGCATGACCTTTCCACCATAGCGCGTATGTGTTTTTGGGCTCCAAGGCCAGGCCGCCGACATGATGTGGCTGGCAGCCTGCACTTCCAACTCCTGGGTGGTGGTGAGGAAGGCCCTGTGTTCCCCGGAATACTTGGGCACGTAGGCCCGGGCCTGGTCCACCAGCTCCGTGGCGGTGGGGCGGTCCTGGAGGGGGGCGGCTAGGAATAGGGGCAATAGTAGGGTCGCGAGCATGTTCCTAGCCTAACGCAGATCGCGGCTATCGGTTCGATTGGGGGCGCGCTAGAATCCCGGCCATGGATGTGGTTCTTGTTCAGCCGGAGATTCCCCATAACTCGGGGTGCGCGGGGCGCTTGACGGCGGCCCTGGGGGTGCGTTTGCATTTGGTGGAGCCCCTGGGCTTTTCCCTGGATGATCGTTACCTGAAGCGCGCGGGCCTGGATTATTGGCCCATGGTGGACCTGCATGTGCACCCGGATTTGACGGCGGCCCTGGTCCATTTGGAGGCCGGTTCCGAAAGGCCCCTGGCCGATCGCCTCAAGTGGTTCAGCGCACGGGGCGGCAAGTCCCTGTTCCAATCAACCTTCGCCGCGGACGACATCCTGCTGTTCGGCTCCGAATCCAAGGGCCTGCCTATGGATGCGGTGGACGCGGCCGGCGGCGATCGGGTGTACCTGCCCATCGCCAAGGGCGTGCGCAGTCTAAATCTGGCCAACACGGTGGCCGTGGCCCTCTACACGGCCATGGATCGCGCCGGCTTGCCCCTGCCCGACAACGATGGGGAGTATGTGGTGGATGGCCGGGCGGGCGAGGGCCTCACCCCCGACCAGGTGGCCCAGAAGCCCGGGCCCTCCTGAGGGAGGCGGGACCGGCGGTTCCGTGGGAGGATCGGGCCGCGACGGTTCTTCTTTCCGGGGGCGCAAGGCTTCGCAGTTGGGAGCCCCACGACCTGCGCCACGGGCCGGGCCCCTGGGTCTTTGAATGGAACCGGCCAGGACCCAAGGGGTCGGGTAGGACCCGTGCGGTCCGCACCCCTTCCGATTCCAGCCGGGCCTGTCGAAAAGGGGTGGACATTTGCAGCCGGGACGCGAAGCTGTGCGCGATCATGCAGCCTTCCCCCCAGTCATTCGTTCTCGGTCCCGTCGAACAGCCCTCCGTCGAGCGCAAGCCCCGCAAGGGCGACCGTATTGTGATCACCATCGATCGCCTGGACGCCAAGGGGCAGGGCGTGGGCAGCGTGGACTGGCCCGTGTTCGGCAAGTTCCCCGTGGCCGTGCGCCATGCTCCCCCCGGTTCGACCCTGCTTGTGGAAGTCGTGCGCCGCCGCTCCAACAACGTGGAGGCCCGGCGCGTGGAATGGCTGGACAAGGGTCCGAAATTCAAAGAACCCATGTGCCAGCACTACGGCACATGCGGAGGGTGCGCCTTCCAAAACTTGCAGTACGAGCACCAACTTGTGGAGTTGCGCCGCCTGGTGACGGATATCCTGAACAACACCCAAGTCCTGGGTGATGTGGAGGTGGAACCCGTGATTGGCATGGCGAACCCGATCGGGTACCGCAATAAAATGGATTTCACCTTCGGCAATCGCCGTTGGGTGAATGACGGGGAGGACCAAAGCGAGGGGCAAGGGTTCGCGCTGGGCATGCACGTGCCTTTCCGCCACGACAAGGTGCTGGACGTGAAGGAGTGCTTCATCGCCTTCCCCGAGGCGCAGAATGTCGTGAACAGCGCGCGGGAGATCGCAGTGGAAATGGGGCTCGAACCCTGGAACCTGCGCGAGCATGCGGGCTTGTTGCGCTATCTCGTACTGCGCAAGGGGTACCACTCCGGCGAAGTACTCGCCTACCTGATCACCTCCGAGGAAGCCGCCGACCGAATCGGCCCGTTTGCCGCCGCCCTGGTGGAGGCCCACCCCGAGATCACCACCCTGGTCCAGGGGATCAACCCATTGCCCGCCGGAGTGGCCATTGGGCACGAGGAACGCATCCTGCATGGCCCCGGTACGATCCATGAATCCATGGGCGGGGTGAAGTTCGAGCTCAGCCCCCGGTCCTTTTTCCAAACCAACACCCAGCAGGCGGAGCGCTTGGTCGAGGTCGTGCGCGAAGAGGTGGGCAGCGACGGCCACAAGGTGGTCTACGACCTGTACTGCGGCACGGGCTTGCTCGGCTTGGCCGTGACTCCGGAGGACGGGGAACTGATCGGATTTGAGCGGGAAGCTTCCTCCGTGGTGGACGCCCGGGCCAACGCCGCTCGGCTGGGTATGGATCACGCCACCTTTGTGGAGGGGGACGTGCTCGAACGATTGGCCGCGGGCATCGAAGGTCGCGCCAAGCCCGACGTGGTCATCGTGGATCCGCCCCGGGTGGGCTTGCATCCCAAAGTGCTACCCGGAATCGCCGCCCTGGCCGCGCCCAAGCTGGTCTACGTGTCCTGCAGTGTGAAAAATGCGGCGCGCGATATAGTGGAGCTAAAGGCCCGCGGCTACCGGCTCGAAAGGGTGCGGCCCCTGGATCTCTTTCCCCACACGCCCCATGTGGAGGTCGTTCTGACGCTTAGCCTGGATCCTTCCCATGGCGCTCCAGCGGACCCCGAGTCCGCCGTTTCCCAGTAGGTCGATCTGCCCACGGATCGCGATCCAATCCCTCCTAACCTCCAACCCAAAAAGGAACCATGACCCTCGGCTCAGCCAAGTTGGAAGCCGGTTGCCTGTTGGCGGCCGCGCCGACCATGTTGGACCCGAGTTTCATGCACACCGTGGTTTTGATTTGTGCCGCCGATGCCCAGGGGGCCATGGGCTTGATCCTGAACGACTATTCGGGGTTCAGTTCCGGGGATTTGCTAGGGGGGCATGAGGCTTTTGAGGACTCTGATTTCCCCGTGGCCCAGGGCGGCCCCGTGGGGCGGGATCAGGTTCATTTTTTGCATAACCTGCCCGAATCCATTCCAGGAGGTCGAGCCGTGCCAGAGGGCATGTATCTCGGCGGAGAAATCGAAAAACTGGGGGACTGGATGGCGCAAAATCAGGGGCAGGGAGCCACGCAGCGATCCCTAGCCCTGTTTGTTGGCTATTCCGGCTGGGGAGCCGGCCAGCTCGATCAGGAGCTGGCCGAGGGGTCCTGGCTCATACTTCCGGGGCAAAAAGGCCTTCCTTTTGAATGCCAGGGCCAGTCCCGCGAAGGGGTCTGGCGCAGGGTTCTCAGTGCCCAGGGGGATCAGGGAAGGTATCTTTCTTATGCTCCACCGGACCCCAACTGGAATTGATAGACCCGTTTTCCCAATCAATGGGAGGACGCATCCGATTCTCTTCCAGCCGCCCGCCTCTCCATGTCCCCCTCAGATTTGACATCCAGCCTGGGCCAGGCTGAAACCCACCCCCTTCGCGCGTTATTGCAGCTTGGGTTGATTCTCGTTTGCTTGCTTGCCGGCGGCGCGACGGCGGTTGCCTTGTACGGTCCCAGCATGATGGGGCCTTCCTTGGCCAGCTCCCATTTCAGCACGCTGAACAACCGGATCACCGGGGTTCTTGCCCACGACGAGAGCGATCTGTCTTGGACGGGCAACGGCCACATCCAAGAGCTGCGCCTGGTGGGCGCCGATGATACGGAGGTGTTGAGGGGTAGCTTGTATGTGCCGCGTCTGCTGGATTGGTGGAGCGGAGGATTGATCCCCGAAAAGGCCAATGTGGCCCTGGATATCCTGACCCTCAAGATCGACGAGCAAGGTCGGTTCAACCTTCTCGAAAACCTGGTCGCCAAGGCCGGGGTGGACGAGATCTCACCCTTCTTCGACCCGGAACTGTTGCGCTCCGAGGTCAATTACTATGGCATCATCGAGAAGTTGCTGTTCGAGGATGCGCGCTCGGATGCGCCTGGAATCGAATGGCTCGGCGGCAATTTTGGAATTCGTTGGAGCCCCGATGGCCACGGCACCCTGACCTTTGAACTTCCCAACGACGCCTTCCGGGTCAAATTGGATTGGGAGGGGATGGGCGAGACCTTCGACTTGGCCAGCCTGCGGGGTGTGGTGGAGTTCGACGGGGACTCGAGCGAGCTAGAATCCATCCTGGGCTTCCCCGGTGGAATCACCGGCTTCATGACGACCCACTCACGGGTGCGGTTGGAGTTTGGCGGAACGGAGAACGGCAAAGGCGGTGTGGTTCCGATTGAGGTGCTCATTGGAAACACCGCGATCCTCGGCGACTTTGATGGACAGTCGTTCCGCATGATCGCGGGCGCAGAGCCGCCCGCCCTCTCCATGGTGAGCTTCGCGGGTTTGGGCTTGCTGATGGAAGGCGTGAGCTCGGGCATGCCCGAAACCATCAAGGACAAACTGAAACTGCAGGTTCAGGAACACGGAACTTGGAAGTGGATGCTCAAAGGGTTAACAACCGGAGTGGTGCCCCTGGATCCCACCTTACCCTTGCTGGAAGGTCTGCTGGCCAGCAGTCGGTTGAGCTTGGGGTTTGAACTGTCCAGCGGGTTGGCGCTGGCCCCGCGCCACGTGACCGGGGAAGCCCTGGACGTGGGCAAGGCCACCCTGGATTGGGACTATGATCCGGAAACCCTGGGCAGGGGCAAGCTAGCCGCTTCATCGGCCCTGGATCCCAATCGGGCCAATCTGGTGCTAGGCGTGAACAAATCCGCGCGCAAGAGCTTCGAACTGAATTGGACGGGACCGAGTCCCATGCCTTCCGTCGGAAGTCGGATGGAAACCGTCAATCTGTCCCACGCCCTGACCCGTTTCTATACCCGTTATCTGCCCGCCTGGGGGATCAGCCTGTCGGATGTGCTTGGCATTTCGTGCTCGCTCGATATCGCTCGGGTAGATTCCACCGCTTCCATGGCACGGCACGGGGGAATCGTGCCCAGTTGGGAAGTGAAGGTCATCGGAGCCAAAGCCGAGGAGCCCATCACATTCTTTGTGGGCGAAGGAGCGGTTTGGTTGGACCCGGACGAGACCCGCACGCTGCCCCTGCAACCGGACCAACATGCGGGCATCTATGAGACGTTCTTCAGTCGCTTCTTGCCCTGGTTTGAAGTATTGAAGGTCAACGGAACGCGGTCCCAGGCTGGACAGTTGGCTTTGGACGTGAGCAACTTGATCTTCCGGGGTGAGAAGAAAGTCTGGAAGCTGGAGGAAGGGTTCGTGGAGCTTTCCCAGTTGGATGACGTGGAATACCAGATCAAGAGCGGCTGGGAAGACGTGTGGGTGACCGATGAGGATCAGGCCCTGGAACCCTTCGACTTCACGGTGGAGCCGGGCAAGGTGAGCTTCGAAGAATTGCCCTTCCCCGTGGGGTTGCTAGCCGGTGAGATCGATCTGGACAACGACAGCGTCATGCTGAAGCTCGTCGAGATGAACCCCCTGTTTGAATTCCTACCCGGGGAATTCCAGAACTTCGCCAAGGGAGTGACGGTGATCGGTCCGGTTCGGGACCCCGCTTGCAACTTGCCCATGGGGAACTCGGGCGAGGACAGCTAGGTCGCTACGCAAGCGCATTGTCCGGTGCGTGCTCGCGGGCCAGGTGGGCGACGCTCGCATGGCTGGGTGCGGTAGCCCGGTCCCTGGCTCAGGCGCTGAGGCCTTCCAGGCTGCGACCCATTTTCTCGCTGAGGACCTCTTGGATGCGGCCCAATAGCGCATGGCCGTCACGGTCATCGCACCAAGCGCTGCCGTTCCAGTTGTAGTGCCAGGCGCGGGCGCCCGCGGCGAACCACATTTGATTGGCCGCAGCTTGTCGGTTGAGTATGTAGCGCGTGCGGTCGGGGAACTCGATGGTGACCACGCCGTCGGTGGTCTCAAAGTCCACCTCGTCCGCGTCAAAGTCCTCGAGCCATTCAGCGACACGGTCCAAGCACTGATCGGCTAGGCCCACAAATTCGGATCGTTCCATGGTCATATCGCGGGCATTCTAGCCCCGGGGGAGGGCAAAAAACGGTTTGCCATGGACCAAATTTTCCCAGGGCGGGCGGAGAGCCTGGTAGGGAGGCCAGAAGCCCCCCGCGGTCCCAATCGGTGGGGTCCACGGGGGGCTTCGTAGGGCAGGGGCCACAGGGGGCTCCTGGTCCGCATTGGATGCTAGTCTGCCAGCAGGGCGTCGACGATGGTGTTGACCTTTTCGGCCAATCGAACCTCGTAGGCCTCGTCCGGAATTTCGGCGGAGTCGGCCTGGGCTTTGAGCATTTTCAGGTGGGCGCGAACCTCTTCGACGTTGAACTCCACGGGACCGTCACCGGATTTGTGGCCATCGAGTTTCCATGCCTTGTCGTTTTGGTTCAGGCTCAAAACGCCCTCGTCCACACCCCGGGCGAAGCGCTGCAGGGTGCGGCGGCCCGCCTGGCGTTCCTCCTCCGGAATGTCTGTGTTGGGCAGTACGAATTGGGCGTAGCTCAACAGCAGCGTATGGAAGCCGATGGTGCCGACCTCATCGGCCACCTGTTCGAAGTTGCCCATGTGCTGGATGGCCTCGATGACGCTCCAATCCTTCATGGCGGCTTCCAGGCGCTCCATGTCGGCGTTGATGCTGTCGGTTTCCTCCTGGGGGAGTTCGGAGTTCTCCAGGCCTTGGGCAATGCTCTCGCGCATCATGGTCGCGCCCTTGTTCTTGACGTAGCCGGCCCCGAAGTATCCGCCGCCGCCCAAAACGACCATGAACAGGACCAGGCATCCGCAGCATCCGAAGAACCATTTCTTGCCGCTGCCTTGTTGTTCGTTTTCCATTTTCGATCCGATTGTTGAAGTCTGTGGCGCCCAAGGCGCTGGGGGGAATGGTTAGGGCCGCGCCCAATGGGGCGCGGCTTGGGCACGCGATTCAGCCATGGGCTCAGGCGCCGGAAATGGTCAAGCCCTGGGCGTGCAGCCACGGGATGATAGCATTGCCGAAGTGGGTTCGCTCGCTGGAGATACTGCGAATGGTCTCCAACATTCGCGCAATATTCCCACTGAGCATGGTTTCGGCCAGGGGCTGGGTGACCTTGCCGTTCTCGATGAGGAAGCTGTTCTTGGCCACGCCCGAGAAATCCCCGGAGTCGGTGGGGTTTCCACCGGAGAAGCGACCCAGCAGGACCCCGCGTTCCACGTTGCCGATCATCTGCTCCAGGGGGGTGTCGCCCGGTTCGACCACAAAGCAGCCACCGTCGTTCACGGCCCTTTGGCCGCCGGTTTTCCTGGCGCCGTACAGGCCGAGCAGATGGGTGGTGAGCTGGCCCTTGTCGATAATGGTGGAGTTCTGGGCCACTGTGCCGTCCCCGGTCACGTGGTAGCCCGACGCCAGTTCGCTGGAAAGGGGGTGGGAATGCAGGGTCAAGCTCGGTGCCGCGATCGATTGACCGATGGAGTCCTTGTAGATCGAGTTGCCCGTGATCATGGGGCCGTCGGATAGGAACGAAGTGACCGTTCCCAGGAATTCTTCCAGGCAGTCGGGGGTGAAGATCACGTCGCCGGTGAACTTGCCCTGGAGGCTTTCCGTGTTCACTTGTTGGCCGTTTTCACGGAGTAGTCGATCGAGGGAGCCGCACTTCCACAGTTCTTTCTTGGCATCGTGGCTGTAATAGCCCGTGTAATTGAAGGATGCGCTTTTGGCGCCCTCGCGGCTGGAGAACATGGCGGAGAAGGAATAGCCGCCCTTGCGTTCGGAAAGGTCCACCGCATTGCTGTTGCGGAAGAGGCTTTGGATCGAACTGAAGTCGTAGACCATCTGGTCGTAGATGGCCAGGGGGTGGTGTTCCTTGCTGTATTCCAGCAAGTTTTCCAGGCGGTCGTACATGGCGCCCAGGTCCGGCTCGGTGGGGCCCGCCTCAAAGGATTGTGATTCGCCACCTTCGGCGATGTCGTTGGCCTCGTCCGCCTGGGAAATTTGGGCCAGACCGATGACCTCGTCCACGGCGCGCGCCACGGATTCAGGATCGAGTTCATTCAGGTTCAAGGAACCCTTTTTGTCGTCCGTGATGGCTGTCAAAGTGAGGCTTCCATTTTCCGTAGTGCGTAGCAGGTCGATTTTGCCTGCGTTCACCGTGAACTCGGACTTGTCCATCACGCGTAGCACGCATTGGGCCTTATCGGCCCCGGCTTTTTTTAGGGCCTCCAGGGTGGAGTCCGCCAGGTCTCGATCGAGTTTCATATCTATTTGCCCCCCAGGTTCACGGTGCACTTGAGTGCGGGTCCGCCCATGCCGACGGGGATGGGCTGCTTTTTGCCGCACATGCCAGCACCGGTCCATTTCATCTCATCGCTCAGCATGCTGACCGTCTTGAGCATGTCGAAGGCCACACCGGAGATGGTGGTGTCACGCAGGCCGCGGCCGAGTTTTCCGTTTTTGATCTCATATCCCAGGGTGACCGCAAACATGAATTCGCTGGTGGTGTCCGCCTGGCCGTTGCCGGGTTTCATGAGGTAGTAGCCATCCTCCACCGACGCGATCATTTCTTCGATCTTGGATTGGCCAGGCATGATGGCCGTATTGCGCATGCGGATCAGGGGTTCGTCCGAGAACTGGTAAGCCCTGGCGTTGCCCGTGGGCGCCGTTTCGAAGTGGCCGGCACTCTCTTTGTTGTGCATGAACTTGCGTAGGACGCCCTGGTCGATGATCGTGCAATCTAGGGCCTCGGTTCCTTCGTCATCGATGTGTACGGGAACCGGGCAGGTGTCGCCCAATGCCGTGTGGGCAAAGTCCACCAGGGTCACCATGGGGTCCGCCACGGGCTTGTCCATGAATTGGCCCGCCACGGAACCGCCCATGACAAAGTCGGCTTCGGTGGTGTGACCGATGGCCTCGTGGGCCAGGATGCCGGCCAATTCCGCGTCCAGGATGCAGGTCTTGGGACCCGCGTCCGCGTAGACGCCTTCCGCCTTGGCCACCAGATGCTCGTATTGTTTTGCGAGGGTGGGGAAGAGGGCGCTCGGGTCGTCGAAGCGATCCTCGAATTGGCCCAGCCCGCCGTAGGATTCCATCAGGTCCACGGGCTCGCCGCCGGACTCCATGGTCATTTGAATGTAGATCAGGGAACGGGGCGTCATCGAGTGGGCTTCGGCGCCCTGGGAGGTGAGCAGGGTCTTCTGCATGTCCAGGTTGCTGAGGGCCATCAAGCGCGAGGACAGCTTGGGGTAGGTTTCCACGATGTGGGCGTCGATGGCTTCGAGGAATTCGATGAGTTCCTTTTGGCTGCGGCGGTCCGCTGCGGTTTCCCAGGCGTATTCACCCGAAGCCTGGGTGGAAGGCAACAACAGGCCGGCCCGGGAACTGCGCCCGGCCAGGACCTTGGCGTTGGTGGAGGCGCGCCCCACAACCCGTTCCAGGGCCGCGCCGTCCGCTTCGGGGGTGGAGCAGAAACCCCAGAATCCATCCTTGGCAACCCGGGCGGAGACGCCGCCTTGAACGGAGCGTGCATTGCGCACCAGATCCCCATTGATCATGGTCAGACCCACGTTGCGGTTTTGCTGGACGCGCAATTCCGTGTAGTCATCAAAGAGGTGGGAGTGGGTTTTTAGGTCGGATATATTCATTCGTGGGATCTCCGTGGCAGGGCCCAACTGGGCCAGGGGCCTGCAATTTAGCGAATTCGTGGCAGCAGTGCGAATCGATGCCAGGACCCTTACATTGCTCCCCGCAGGGATTGCCAGGAACGCCCTATGAATCCGCCGCCAAGCCCTACAATCTCCCCGTGAAAAATCCCAGCCAACCGATTCTGCTCGTCATCCTGTTTCTGTTTTTCGGCCAGGTCCCGGCCCATGCCGGGGCGCAGGAAGGTCACGGGGGCGAAAGTGGCGTGATCCAGGTTTTCCTGGTGCGGCATGCGGAGAAGGATCGCAAGGTTCAGAAGGACCCGGGCCTCTCGGAGGATGGGCAGGTGCGTGCCCGAGCCCTGGCCCACGCCCTGACCTGGTCGGGCGTGACCCACCTGTTCAGCACAGATTACCGGCGCACCAAGGAAACCCTCGCCCCCCTGGCGCTGGCCAAGGATAAGCCCGTGGTGGTGTACGACCCCCGGGATCCCCAGGATATCTTGAAACGCCTTGCCGCCCTGCCCCCTGGCTCGGTGGTCGTGGTGGCCGGTCACTCGAACACCACGCCCCAACTGTTCCAGAACCTGGGTGGGCTTCGTCCCGATGGACTGACGGACAAGGGCTACCTGCCGGAGCACGTCTTCGATCGCATGTTCTCCATGGTCCTGTACTCCGAGGGCGGGGAGCTGAATTTCATCGCCGGTCACGAACAGCGCTATGGGGCAGAGCCGAGCCAAGGGCCGCCCTTTCCCATGGGCAACTACCTGGGGGTCATGCCGCCCAATGGGGGACCCGAGCTCTTCGCCCCGGGTTTGGTTTCCACCGGATTGGCCGAGAGGGATCTGGCCATGTCGGCGGACGGGAACACCATCGTGTTCACCTTGAACCGTCGCGGAGCTTCCATGCTCCTGCTTATCGAGCGCCCGGGTGGACCCTTTTGGATGCCCGCGCGCATCGCGCCTTTTTCGGGCACCTATCCGGACTTGGAACCCACCTTCGATCCCCGGGACGGTTCCCTTTGGTTTTGTTCCAAGCGTCCGTTGCCCGGTGAAACCGAGGTGGGGGATTGGAATATCTGGAGGGTGCAGAAGGGTGAAAAGGGGTGGGACGAACCCGCTCCTGTGGTCGGTTTGAATGGTCCCGGGGACGAGTTCTACCCGAGTGTTTCCAAGTCCGGGGAGGTGGTCTTCACCGCTACCCGGGAGGGTGGTGAAGGGGGTGAGGACCTTTGGTTGGGCACCCAGGCGCAGGGCAAGTGGACCATTCAAAGCGTGGGGCCCGCGGTCAATAGCGCCGGTCCCGAATTCAATGCCTGTTGGCGCCCCGACGGCCGCGCCCTCATTTTTTCATCCTTGCGCGAGGGCGATCAGGGTGGTGGTGATCTGTACATTTCAGAGCGCAATGCCCAGGGCCAATGGTCCCCGGCACGTGCACTTACGGAATTGAATTCGCCGGCCTTGGACTACTGCCCGAGCTTTTCCCCGGACGGCTCCTACTTTTGGTTTACCAGCCGGCGCAGAATCGAAGCGGGGCCGCCCAAGGATTTGGACGAACTTCGGGAGCGCATGGTTCAACCGGGCAATGGCCAGGACGACATCTACTGGGTGTCCTCGCTGCGAGTCCAGTAGGGCTGGTTTTCTTGGGGTGGGCCGTGGGCCCACCCAATCACTTGCCCACGCGCTTGTCCCGGCGGGCTTCCTCTAGCCTACGCTTCTTTGTGGAGGTGAAACTGCAAATCGGGCACCCCGCCAAGTCGTGATAGCGTGCGGGGCAGTACTCACGGCCGAAGAAAATGATTTGCAGGTGCAGGGCGTTCCAAGACTCCCTGGGGAAAAGCGCCTTGAGGTCCGACTCGGTACGCTCCACCGTGGTGTCATTGGACAAACCCCAGCGGGCGGCTAGGCGATGGATGTGGGTGTCCACGGGAAATGCGGGCACACCGAAGGCCTGGGACATGACCACGCTGGCGGTCTTGTGACCCACACCGGGCAGTGCTTCGAGCTCTTCGAACGATTCGGGGACCTGGCCGCCGTGGCGTTCCATAAGTAACTCCGACAGGCGCTTCACGTTCTTGGCTTTGGTGGGCGCCAACCCCAGCACGCGGATGGTGGCCAGAATGTCTTGGACGCTTTGCTTGGCCATGGTGGCAGGATCGGGTCCGATGCGGAACAGCTCGGGAGTGACCTCATTGACCTTTTTGTCGGTCGTTTGAGCGGACAGCAGCACGGCCACCAATAAAGTGAACGGATCCGAAGGATCGAGGGGGATCGGTGTGGTGGGATACAGGTCCGTCAGGATTTCCGCGATGCGGTCGGCTTTCTCTTGGCGCTTCATGGGGTAG
>JARGOW010000029.1:0-6125 GCA_029212955.1 Planctomycetota bacterium
AGATGGGGATCAGGACCTGATCATCAAGCTCTACAAGCGCAGTGCAAAATTGCGTGCCAAGCTGCAACCTCCGGGCGCCAAGCGCGCGGTAGCCGCCTACCTACGCCTGCTTCCGGTGCCTTCGCCTACCCCCGTATTTTGGGACCGACTCGACCACCCGGATTACCGCAGCGTACTGGTATACGAGTACGCCGAAGGCCCCACACTCCACCAGCTTTGGAAATTGGGCGACGCCGAAGCCATCGCTGCGCTCCCCCCTTTCATGGGCGCGCTCTACCGCACCGGCGTCCTGCACGGGGATTTGCATGGCCGCAATCTGGTTTGGACCGAAGGCCGTTGGCTCGTGCTAGACCTGGATAGCATTCGATCGGGGCTGCACAGTCTCCGCCGCAACAAAATTTGGGAGCGCACCTGGGCCCGGTTGCTGTTCGATTTCGAAGGAGCTCCGGAAGCGCAAGAGCTTTACGAACAGTTCGCCCAATGCGCTGGACTACCGGGGGATTCCAAGGAAGCTTGGAACCGGATCTTGCGACGGTACAAGGTCATTGTCGACTCACACCGCAGCTACGGGATCGAACCGGGCGATTGACCGGCGGTTCCGCGTTCGAACTCAGGCGCCCCGGATCCGCGAGCTCGCTTCGCTCCACTCGCGCTCCTTCTCGAACTCCACGAACAGGTGGGAGGAGAGCAAGACGCGCGGGCTCGTCCCCAGGCGGAACAACTCGTCGTAGATTTCATGACGTTGCTTGTCATTCGGATGCTTGCGCTTCATGCGCCGACGAATCCAAAGGTTCGCCAGGAACACGAAAGGGTAGGTGAATGGAAACATCACAATCGATCCCGTCCGGGGTCTGGTGGGATGCACCTTGGTCACTTTGAATCCCGCCGCCCGTGCCAGCACGCGCAATTTTTGAATCCCGATCAGGAACACGTGGCCAAAATACACGTCCCCCTGATCGCGATCGTCTGTGAGCGGAGTCTTGACCGTATCCGCTTCGTTGGGCGGGATGCGCAGGTTCCAGCGTTCGCTTTCGGTGAGCGCATAGGAAAGGCGCGATAACAGGCTCGAGTAGTTCGGCGTGGTTATGAACAGCGAGCCGCCGGTTTTCATGACCCGGTTGAATTCGCAAAGGGGCTTGAATTGGTCCGTGAAGTGCTCGATGCCCTCTTGGCAAAACGCGTCATCGCAGCTGCCGTCCTCGAGGGGGATGCCCTCCAGAATGTCGGCCCTTTCGCAGGTCAACCCTTCCACCTCGAAGTACTCGGGGAAGATGTCGTAGGGCATGGCCTCTCCCCCGTGGATTGCCACGTTGTAGGATGTCAATCCACCGCCAGTGGGAAGATCCAACACCTTGCGACCCTTGAAACGCGCCCCCTCCCGCTGGAAAAAGCGCGCCACATGGCACTTGATACTGCTCGGCTTGGACTCATAGGAGCGCAGCTTGTCGGGGACGGAGTACTTACCGGTTTCGGGTGCCGTGGAGGTCGCCATGGACCCGATTGAAAGCTATGGCATGCCCGATAGGAAGTTCAAAAGGTCCCCCGACAGGCCCGGGCACGCCAGAGGTGTGCACCAGGCCCGGCCCTGGGAGGCTGTCGGCCATTTTCCTGAACCTGGACATGCCACTGCCACCCGCTCCACCCCGCCTTTGCGCTATGCTACGCCCATGAACGCCAACGCCCAGCGGCCCATGATCTCCGCCTGCATCATCTCCATGAACGAGGCGGACCGGATCGAGGAATGCATCGCTTCCTTAGATTTCTGCGACGAGGTGCTCGTAGTGGACTCGCACTCCACCGACAACACACGGGAGCTGGCCGAAGCCGCTGGAGCCCGCGTCATCGAGCGCGACTGGCCTGGTCACGTCAAGCAAAAGGAGTTCACGATCCGCGCCGCCACCCACGATTGGGTGCTTTGCGTGGATTCGGACGAGCGCATTTCTCCGCCCCTGCGCGAACAAATCATCGCCCTTCGCGACGCGGGTTTCGTGGGCAAGGACGGTTGGAACATGCCCCGCCTTTGCAGCTATCTCGGCGGCTGGATTCGCCACGGAAACTGGTATCCGGACCGGCAATTGCGCCTTTTCCACAGGGAGAGAGCCCACTGGGGAGGCCATGACCCCCACGACCGAGTGCAGATGAAAGGCCCCGTGGGTGAGCTGGCCGGGGATTTGATCCACCACCCTTATCGCGCTTTTTCCGACCACTTGGGAACCATGGACAAGTACACCACGATCATGGCCCAGGGCCTGTACGACCGGGGAAAACGATCCTCCATGACCAAGGTGGTTTTCCACCCCACATGGAAGTTCCTGCGCTTCTACTTCGTGAAACGCGCCTTCCTGGACGGTTGGAGGGGATTGCTTTTGGCATACCTGGCAGCCCATTACACGCGGCTCAAGTACGCAAAGCTCTTGGTTCTGGAGCGCGAACAGGCCCGCCCAGAGTTGTAGGAACGCCGCCAATGGGGTCCTGGACCCCCCGTGCGGCGCTTTTCAGTTTCCTCGCAAACGCACCGGTCGAGGCAACCCCCGATTCGGGACCTACGCACTTTTTGCGAAAAGAAGCCTTGCGGAAATCGCATCTTGGATAGAGACTTGTCTTCCACCTGGCCGAACAAGGCCCCTTCCCTAACGAGGACTGCTCCGATGATTCAACGACTCAACACCACCAAAGCCGGCTATTTGCCGCTGGGAGCTGTAACGCTCCGCTGAGCGAGTCTTCTTGAATTGAGCTATTGTTAGCCGTTCGATCGCACATCGAACCCGAAGACCCGCTTCCCAACCGAGCGGGTTTTTTCGTGTCCCTATCCACGGTCTCTCCCGCTTCCACCCCCACCGCCCGGGTTGTGGAAAAACTGTCTTGATGGGCTCCTGCTCCCCATTTCGCGCCGTTTCTGGCATTTTGAATTTTGACCGAACACAAGCAACAACAAGGGGCTCCGCCGCCCCACACCACCCTGTGGAAACTCACGACGGGTTTCCGCATGCGGTATGGATTCGCGATCGCTTGCATGGCGATCGGCATCGTCCTGGTCTTCCTGGTTCCCCAAATCACGAAGCAGGTCATCGATGGCTTCGTGGAAGGAGCCGACGGCTCCTACACGTTCCTCACACCCGGCTGGCTTGACCGGCTCGTCGGTGGCGTGGGCCTGGAATCGGGCCTCATCAGCGCATTGCTGGTGGCGGGCTCCTTGATTTTGGGCCTCACCGCCCTGGCGGGCACCTTCCAGTACCTGCGCGGTCGACTGGCTGCCCAGGCCAGTGAAGGCATCCTTCTGCGCCTACGCCGCACTGTGTACTCCCGTCTGATGGAGCTGCCCGCCAGCTTCTTCGACAAGTCCGACACGGGCGATCTGGTCCAGCGCTGCACCTCCGACGTGGAAACGGTTCGGTTGTTCATGGCCGCCCAGGTGGTCGAATTGGGCCGTTCCGCACTCCTGGTGGCCTGCGCTACCCCCATGCTGTTCTACCTCGACACGCGATTGGCCTGGGTGACCCTTTGCCTCTTGCCGATCATCGTGGGTTATTCCCTGATCTTCTTCCGCCGCATCACGCGCATCTTCAAGGATGTGGATGAGGCGGAGGGTCGCATGACCACTGCGATCCAAGAGAATCTGACCGGCATTCGCGTGGTGCGTTCCTTCGGACGCCAGGACTTTGAAACAGAAAAGTTCGCGGGCGCCAACACCGACCACAGGGGCAAGACGCTGGAGCTCATGAACATCTTGGCGGTGTTCTGGTCCGTATCCGACCTGCTGTGCATGGCGCAAGCGGGCTTGGTGCTCTTCTTTGGCGGCTACTGGGCGCTCACCGGGGACATCACCCTAGGCACCATGGTGGCCTTCACCCAATACGCTTCGCTGATCATCTGGCCCGTGCGCCAGATGGGACGCACCCTGATCGATGCGGGCAAGGCTCGCGTGGCCCTCAAGCGCCTGCGGGAGATTCTCCTGCATCCCCTGGAAAACGAAGACGACACCCATAAACCCCACCCGGGAGCCCTCAAAGGGGCCATTCGAGTGCAAGACCTTGGATTTTCATTCAAGCGTGCCACCGAGGATGAAACGTCCTTGGGCGACGGAAACAAGGCCGCAACCAGGGCCAAGGACGACGTGGACCGCCCGATCCTGAGCGATCTTTCGTTCGAGGTTCCTGCGGGCAGCACACTCGCATTGCTGGGCCCCCCGGGCTCGGGAAAAAGTGTATTGATCCAGCTGCTCCTACGCCTTTACGACTACGAGGGCGAAGGTGGGGAAGGCTCGATCCAACTGGATGGCATGGACCTCAAGGACCTGCCCCGACCCTTCGTGCGCGACCAAATCGGCGTGGTTTTGCAGGACCCATTCCTGTACGCCAAAACCATCGAATCCAACCTGCGGGTAGGTCGAACTTCGGCCGAGGATGACCTGGTGCAGGCAGCCACACGCGCGGCCGCGATCCACGATTCGATCGAGGGTTTTGATCTGGGCTACCAGACCATGCTCGGCGAACGAGGGGTGACACTGTCGGGTGGACAAAAGCAACGGGTCGCCATCGCGCGCGCCCTGCTCAAGGACTCCCCCATCCTAATCCTCGACGATGCGCTCTCCGCCGTGGACACGGAAACGGAGCAGCACATTCTGAAGGCGCTCCAAGCAAGACGCGGCCGGCACACCACGATCATCGTGGCCCACCGCCTCTCCAGCGTGGCCCATGCCGACCAGATACTGGTCATGGACTCAGGCCGCATCAAGGAGCAAGGATCCCACTCGGAGCTGCTAGCCAAGAATGGCTCATACGCCCGATTGTGGTCCATGCAAAGCACTTTGACCGGGGCCGGACGGGCCCCATTAGAAACCGAAACGAAAGTCGGCGGCGCCTCACCCGGGAGTCCATCATGAGTCAGAACCAAATCGGAGAGGAAGAGGACTTCCAGAGTTCCAAAATCCAATTGGGTACGTGGAAGCGCCTGGCGGCATTTTCACGGGCCTATCCCAGCAAGCTGTGGACCCTCGCATTCTTTGCGATCACCACAGGAGCGGTGGAGACGGCATTCCCATTGGTTTCCAAGTACCTGATCGACGCCATCACCGAATGGCAGCAGGACCCGTCCGGAGTCGCTCCGGCCTTTGGTCCGTACATCTGGGCCTACACGGGTTTGACCCTGGGCCTGGTGGTCAGCGTATTGGGATTCATCCGGGCGGCGGGCTTCTTGAAGGCCTCCTGCGCCGCGGATATCCGTACCGAAGGCTTTGCCAAGCTGCAGAGTTTGGAATTCGCCTACTACGACAAGCGTGCCACGGGTTGGCTCATGTCGCGGCTCACCAGCGATTGCGAACGCCTGGCCAACATCATGGCCTGGGGTTTGCTCGATGTGACCTGGGCCTTCACCTTCCTGATCGGAGCGTCCGCCATCATGCTGACCCTGCACTGGAAATTGGCCCTTTGGGTCCTCTTGGTCACCCCCCTACTGCTCGTTGTCAGCCGCTTCTTCCAGAAGCGCCTCCTGGTGGCCTCACGCAAAATCCGCAAGATCAACTCCACGATCACCGCGGATTTCAATGAATCCATCATGGGCGTGACAACCACCAAGGTATTCACACGCCAGACCGCCAACCAGGAGGAGTTCGACGGCAAGGCGGATCAGATGTTCGAGGCTAGCGTGCGCAACGCGTTGCTTTCGTCCATGTACCTGCCGATCATCCTGACCCTGGGCAGCCTGGCCGCGGCCATCGCCCTCATCAAGGGCGGTGTGGAGGTCTCGGGTGGCTTGATCACCCTGGGAACCTTGGTGGCCTTCCTTTCCTACACGCGCATGTTGTTCGATCCCTTGCAGCAACTGGCCCACATCTTCAGCGAGCTGCAGATGGCCCAGGCCTCGGGGGAACGCATCGTGGAGCTGCTGGAAACCGAACCGGCCATCTTCGACTCCGAGGAAGTGCTGGCGCGCAAGCGCTTGCAAAGCGAGCGCCCCACCCCCGAAATGGCGGACGATGGTCTGCCCACGGGCGTGGGCGACATTCGCTTCGACAAGGTGAGTTTCCACTACGGCGCTACCGAAGGAAAAGAGCCCACCATGGTCCTAAAGGACATCGACATGGTCGTGAAGAAAGGCGAAACCATCGCCCTGGTCGGAGCGACCGG
>JARGOW010000029.1:6135-14285 GCA_029212955.1 Planctomycetota bacterium
CAAAACCACCTTCATCAGCCTGCTGTGTCGCTTCTACGAGCCCACCGCAGGACGTATCCTGATCGACGGCGTGCCCATGCAGGACCGCAGCCTCTCCTGGCTGCAATCCGAATTCGGCATCGTTCTCCAGGACCCGCATCTGTTCAGCGGCACGGTCATGGAGAACATCCGCTATGGACGCCTGGAAGCCACGGACGAACAGGTCCTGGAAGCCGCCCGCCTGGTCGGCGCCGACCCCTTCATCGAAAAACTGAAGGGCGGATTCCTGTTCGAAGTCGGCGAAGGCGGCTCCCGCCTCTCCGCGGGGGAACGCCAACTGGTGTCCTTCGCGCGCGCCCTGCTCAAGGACCCTTCGGTCCTGGTCATGGACGAAGCCACCTCCCACATCGACACCGAAACCGAGCACCACATCCAAAAAGGCCTGGCCCGCATCCTCGAAAACCGAACCTGCGTAGTCATCGCCCACCGCCTCTCCACCATCGAAAACGCCGACCGCATCCTAGTGGTGCACGCCGGCGAAATCGTGGAGGAAGGCAACCACGCGGAGCTCATGGCCCTGGGCGGCCGCTACCACAAACTCCACGCCCACCAAAGCCTCACCGCATCGAACGAAAGCTGGTAGGAGCTGGCACAACTTCACTCGATCGTCGAAACCCGCGACGTGGCCTCCAACGGAACCTCGCCCCTCGATAATCGATTGAAGTTGTCCCGACTCCGTACAAGGCATGTACCACGTACGCGACTCCACATTTATCCCTCCGTCTACGACCTCGTACTGGGCCGCACAGGTTGACCGACTGTGAGAATGTTCAACCTTCCGCCCTGCCGGCGGACTTCCCGATTAGGATGTTCCCTGCCGAATCGAATGCAGTCGTCCCCCTCGCCACCGTGATGCACCACTCTCCACACCGCCACAACAATCGCACAACCGCAGCCTGGATCACCCTTGTGGTTGCCTTTTGGGCCTCGCTATCCGCCTGCGGATCGGAAGCCCACGCCCAGGACAAGAAGAGCAATGTCCTCATCATCGTGCTCGACACTCTGCGTGCAGATCACCTTTCCTGCTACGGCTACGAGAAGGACACCAGCCCCCACCTCAAGGCCTTTGCCGATCGAAGCGTGGTGTTCGAAGGGGCCCAGTCCAGCGCGCCATGGACCGCCCCGTCCCTCATCTCCATGATGACCTCGCTCTATCCGGACGTGCATGGGGTTTCGGACAACACAAACCTGACCTCGCTTCCGCAAAAGGTGGACACCCTGGCCGAAGTTCTCGGACGCCGGGGATATGCCACGGCCGCATTCACGGAAGGTGGCTACGCCAAAGCCGCCTTCGGCCTCGGTCAGGGTTTCGACTTGTTTCCTTCGAACATGGGCGATGAGATTTCGTATTCCGCCTACCGCCACGCGCCCAGCCGCCTAATGTCCAATACGGATCGAATGCTGGAGTGGCTGGAGCAGCGAACCCCGGAACAACCGTTCTTCGGTTTCTTCCAGACCTACGAGATTCATGCCCCCTTCCGGGCCCCTGAAGAATTCGTACGCCGCTATCAACCGGACTTCGATCAAGAGCAAGAACACTCGGATTGCGCGGCTGCGATCGAGGAGTGGAATGCCAATCGCAAGCTGTCTAAGAATCAATTGCGGCTCATGCAACGGCACCTTCTACACTGTGCATTCGTAGGCATGCCCGAGTTGCAACACGCCCAAGAATGGCTTGCTTCGGGCGCAGAACATGACGTGGAACTGCACCGCAGTCGCATGGGCGAAGACCCGGACCTGGTGAATTGGGTCACCAACCTCTACGACGCAGAAATCGCATACACCGATTTTGAGATGCAACGGTTGTGGCGCGCCCTGGACGAAAGCGGGCAAATCGACAACACCATAGTGATCGTCGTGAGCGACCACGGGGAGAGCTTGGGCGATCACGAGCAGCTGGAACACGGCAGCACCCTGTACGAAGAACTACTCAACGTGGCATTCATCGTGCATGCCCCGGGAAGAGGGATCGAGCCGGCTCGAATCCAATACCCCGCTCGCACCATCGACATCTACCCCACGGTCCTGGAACTCTTGGACGTGGGCTCCGGTGCCACTCAATTGCAGGGCCAAAGCCTGGTGGACGTGATGCACGGAAAGCCCACGCCGGCGCCGCCATCCTTCGCCCAGGCCGATGCCTGGGGAATCGACATGCACGCGGTACTCGACGATGGATGGCGTTTGATTGTGGACAACAAAACCGACGCCAAAGAGTTGTACCACCTGGTTGAGGATCCGAAGGAGTCGAACAATTTGCTGTTGAAACATCCCGATGTAGCGCAACGCCTAGCCACGGCCATCGCGAAGCAACGTGCCACCGACGCCAAACTTCGCCAACGTATCGGCGCGGGGCAAGACGCTGCTGAAGTGGATGAAGCCACGCAAAAGGAGCTCCAGGGCCTGGGTTATGGGCACGGCCACGATCAGATGTCCGGGGATTGATCCACCATCATTCCCCGAGCTCCCGGCCCCCATAGAAGGGTCTGCGCTTCGTAGCGCCCCTTCCCACATTGGGTTTGGGCCTGCCGGCAGGGTCACATGAATCTCCCGCCCCCGTAAGAATCGGTCCGACACCCGTCATTTCGATCGACTCCAGCCTATAGTGCAAGCCCCATGTTCATCCGCTACACCTCCTTGCTTCTGCCCTTCCTACTGCTCGCTGGTTGCTCCCAGGGTCCCCAAAAGAAGATTCTGCCCAGCGATGCGGCCACTCCGGTAGCAGCCCCTTCACAGTCACCTACCTCCGATCAATCCATGGATTCCAAGGACTCTCCCGACGCCTCCGAGGCGCAGCAACCCGTCGCCAACACCTACAATGAACTGACCGCCGACGAGGCCCGGGTCATTCTCAGGAAGGGCACCGACCAACCCGGAGATTGGGGTTTCACCAAAACAAAGGACGCCGGAACCTACCTATGCCGCCAATGCAATGCCCCGCTGTACCGGTCCGAGGACAAATTCGACAGCCATTGCGGCTGGCCCAGCTTCGATGACGAAATCGACGGGGCGGTCACCAACGTGCCCGATGCGGACGGCCACAGGACCGAGATCATCTGCACCAACTGCGAGGGCCATCTGGGGCACGTCTTCACCGGCGAACGCCTGACCGAGAAGAACCTGCGACACTGCGTGAACACCAGCTCCATGAGCTTTGTGCCCCAGGGTGAGGCCATCCCCGCCACGATCGTGCTTTCCGAATAGGTTCGGCCTCCGAATCCGGGCTAGCGCCCTTTGAACCGCCCACTGTAAGGCCCGAGTAACCCCGGTTACCCGGGCCTTTCCTTGTTCGTTCCCGAATTCACTCTGTATTATAGGGTCGCCCCACAGGAGCGGTCCCGCTCCGAGCAAGTGGTCGGCACTTTCCACATACCGGAGATTCCGCCTGTGAAGAAGCAAACCCAATCGTCCTTCCTGCTGGCCGCCGCGACCCTGATCGCCACCAGCGCCTTCGCCGTTCCGGCCAAGGATACTTCCGCCCCTACCCAGGTGGACCTCACCTTCCGCACCCTGCGGACCTGGGATGTGCACCTGCCCGCGGAGGCCTTTGCCCCCATTGGCAAGACCATTCCCTTCGCCGCCGCCGGCGAAGCGGGCCTCAAGGTAGCGATCGAAGAAGGCACCCTGCGCATCGATCGCAATGGGGATGGCACTTTGGATGGCCGGGTCGAAACACCCAGCGAAGACAAAAAGAGCCAGCTAGTGGTATTCCGATTGAACGAAGGCACCGAGGATGAATCCTCGTACGCCATTCGGGTTCAGAACAAGGGTCGCTGGTCCTACGCGCCCGCGGGTGCCATGGAAGGCCGTGCCGGAAACACGCGCTTCATGATCTTTGACCAAAACGGCAACGGCCGCTTCGATGATTACGGCGTAGACGCCATGATCGTAGGGCGCGGCAAGACGGCTAGTTTCCTCTCGAATTCGATCCACATCGACGGGGAGCTGCACCAGCTCACCATGAGCGCGGACGGCCAAACGGCACAGCTCGCCGCATTCTCAGGCGAGATGGGCAAGCTGGACCTGGGCAAGCAATTGTCCACCAAGGCCAAAATGCGGTCGGTCATCGTGAATTCGGAGGATGGCAAGCACTCCTTCGAACTCTCCCGCGCCCTGACCGCGGAGGGCGGCTTGAACGTGCCCACGGGCAACTACATCCTGCACTCCGCCCAGGTGGTTCTGGGCAAGAGCCACGCAACCATGTCCACCGGCAATTCCAAGCCGATCAGCGTGGACGCCGGTGGGACCTCCACCCTCAGCTGGGGTGGCCCGGTGAACGCCAAGTTCCGGTACCGCCGCGGTGGTGACGAACTCCAGATCGCCCCCGGCGACATCCTCTACTACGGTAGTGCCGGTGAGGTGTATTCCAACTTCATGCCGCTTGGGTCCTCACCCAAGTTTGCCGTCAAAGAAAAGGCCACCGGCAAAGTCCTTGTCAACGCGGTCTTCCCCGGCAACTGCTGAGGCGTCGGCTTTGCACCGGTCACCGTGAGTGTACCGGCCAACGTCGAAGTAATGATCTCCATGACTGCGGACAACTGGGCCTTTGGTGAGGTCAAGGGTGTCTCCAACGGAGCCCTCTAACCGCGCCCTGACAACCAGGTAAATCGATTGCAGCGGGGCCCGGCCACTTCAGCCGGCGCCCCGCTTACACACCCCCGCCATGAACTTGAGAAGCCTTCTCCACTTCCCTGTCGCCCTGCTCTGCTGCGCTTCGTACGGCCTATCCCTCCCCCAGGATTCGCCCGCCGCGGACACCCCTTACACGGTCCTGAACGCTCGCTTCGTCACGGGCAACCTGGCCCGTTTCCCCGTTCAGATCGTGCAGGACCGGCTGGTCGTAACCTGCGACGTTTCCACGGCGGCCCGACGCCTGCCCGCGAACCTGTTCATCGATTTTGAATCCCCCTCCACCCTGGAGCTGCACAACAAGGCCGCCCAAGGCCTGAAGTCGGAGAGGGAAAACGGATCCACCATTCCGATCACCGTGCACCTGCCTGGTTTGGAGTTCCAGGTGGAGCGACGCCAAATCGGCGACGACGAATACCTGGACCACTTCACCAAGTGGCACTCCATCGAATTGGGCGAGGTCGCCGTCATCGGAACCCTGGGCGGAGCGTTGCTCGCCGATTTCCACGTCACATTCGATCTGGCCGCGGGTGAGGTCATTCTGGAACCGCGCGCACAATTGGATCCGGAGGGCGTCACCCCCACCTTCGCCACCGACACCACGGCCCTGGACATCAACATCAAGGACGGCATGGTGTGGATGCCGGTTTCCCTGGGCGAAGGAAACAGCGCCATGAGTGGCGCCATGGCGCTCGGATCCGGTCGCTACGATTCAACCTTGGACTCGGATGTGGCCTCCCAGTTGGGACATCACGCCGGCGACGTGGGGCTGGTCGCACTGGCCGACTTCAACCTGGGGGATTACCTGGCATTGCGCCCTGCGGAAGTCCCTTTCGTTCATCCCGACGGCGCCCTGGGCGTTACGGGACTGGGTTTCCTGGAGCACTTCCGGGTCGAGGTCGATCGCACCAACCGCCGACTCCTGATCACCCCCACCAAACCTTCGTCCTTCCCCGACGCGGACCTGGCCTACTTTCAGGCGACATGGGATGCTTGGGGCCCCCGCGAAGATGCCGAAGCCCTCGAAGCTTTCCTCATGGCCTACCCCGAGGAACGCCTCTCTGCGGAAGCCGCCACGGCCCTGTTGGAAACACGTCTGATCCAGGGCGCCCAAGAAGACGCCGTGCAAAAAGCACTGGAATGGGCCAGCGCCACCTCCCCCGAGGACCTGCGCGCCACCGCCGCTTTGGAATGGATGGAGAGCTGCTCCGCCTTCGGATTCCCCGAGTACCTGGTGCTCGCTGGCGAATTAGGAATCAAGTCCGGTCGGGACGATCGCTATCCCAACGCCGTACACGAGTTGCACGCCAAGGTGGGTGAAACCCAACTCGAACTGGGTCAAGGCACCGCTGCCTGGAAGCACCTGCTAGCCGCCGCCTTCGGCATCCCCGAGGACGGACGCGTGAACCTGGGACTGGGTCGCTACTACGAATCCCAAGCGGAAGAGCTCGCAGCGGCTGGGGATACGGACCGCGCCCTGGGCCGCTACCGCCGCGCCTTCTCGCGCTTCGTTCAAGCCTCGATCAAGGCCGACAGCGGCCCCGCCGCCATCGAGGCCCTGGCCCGTGTGCAAAAGCGCATGGCCAGCGCGGGCAGCGATCAGGCCAGCTTCAGTGTGGATTTGGTCGAACGCATGATTGCGGGCAAGGTTCGCAATTTCGGTGCCGCGACCAAGTTCAAGGCCACCGATGAAAACACCGGAACCAAGGTCGTGCTGGTGGAATTCTTCACCAACGCCTTTTACGGCACCGAGGAGCGCGGCGGCGCCATCGGTGGTGCTCTGGCCCAAGAGGGCTTGATGCAGCACTTCAGCGACGAGCATGTGGCCTTCCTTTCCTATCACCTCCCCGTTCCGGCCTTGGACCCCATGACCAATGATTTGGCCATCGTCCGGGCGGAGGAGCTGGGTATCACCGACCCCAATGTGCAGGTCATCGACGCGGTCGACGGCCAGCCCGGAGCCGGCAAGTGGCGCCAGGCCGAGGCTATCTACGACCGCACTCGAAAAGCCATCCTGGCGCGGCTCACCTCCGACGCATCCGATGAGTTCGAACTGGACCTGACCGTGGAGTACTTAGCCCCCGACGAAGAGAATCCCCAGGGCAGCGTTTCCGGTTGGGTCGCACTCGACGGTCCCGAATACCTGGACATGCACGTGCACTGTGTGCTCGCCGAACGTGGGGTCCTGTTCCCTGGCGCCAGCGGAGTGGTCGTACATCGCATGGTGGCCCGCGCCGAGTTGTTGACCGAGCATTCGGGCGATCAACACGGAGCACTCTGGGAACCCGACGCGGGTTCCATGGAGGTCACCTTTGACGTGGGTCTGCACACGGTTCAGGCCAACAACGAAGCGTGCTTGGACCGGCTCATGGACGAGGGCGCAGGCACGGTCCGCAAACTTTCCATGGAACTCGATCCCCGCCAATTGGTCGTGGTCGCTTTTGTGCGCGATGACAGCACCGGCGAAGTCCTTCAAGCGGTGGTCGTAGAACCCGACGGTCTGGAAGAACTGCGCAAGCAAAGCGAATAGTCCCTGCCCCATTCAAGCGTGAACAAAGAACAAGACAGCCAACTGCGCGGGCACTTGAGTGCCCTCACCCTACGCGGAACCAACGAGCTACGCGCCGTGCGCATTTCTCGGGCACTCAAGCCAGCAGTGCCCAAGGCCCTGTTGCTCCTATGGGTTTTGCCCATGGCCTACCTGGCCTCTCGCTGGATGGTCGGCACCGAAAACCTACCGGGTCCGCTTGGCATCCTGGGCCTCACCCTGGCCGTGCCTGCCGTTTACCTGGGGTTCGTCGCCGCCCGGGCCGCCCTTGTTTCCATTGCGCCCACGGCTCCCCTGGCCGCCATCGACTCCCACCTGGAATTGCAGGACCGACTGGGCACCGCCGCAGAATTCCTGCAAGAGACCGAGCGATCCTCCTTCCGCGAAGCCGCGGTTGAGGATGGTTTGGAATCGGCGAGCACCGCGGTGAAGAGCGATTGGGCCCTGCCCCGAGCCCAATGGCAACCCGGCACCGGCGCCCTGGCCCACGGCCTGGCGGCGATCCTTTTCCTGGTGCTGAACTTCTTTGTGGGCGCAGGTCTTCCCACCGAACCTGTGGGGCCCGGGGGTGAAAATGAATCCACCCTGGTAGCGGGCCTGGACCGCAGTCCCGAATCCAAGGACTCCCAGGCCCAGGGCAAAGAAGATCCCGACCCCTTGCCCGTCCCGGAAACCAAACCCACCAAGAAGGAGGACAGCGCACCGGCCAAGGAAAAAGAGAAGGCCGGCAAGCTCTCCAAGCAGACCAAGCCTTCCGAGGGCAAAACCGGATCGGGCAAGAGTTCCGACGCGCAAAGCCAAACCGCCGCATCGGAATCCCGTGGCGCGCCCTCTGGCCAAACTCCCGCTCCGCCCAAGGGCAAACCCAAAAAGCCCCTGGAGTCCAAGAAGCCCAAGAAGAAAAAGGCCGCTGAGGACAAGCCGCGCAAACCCAAAA
>JARGOW010000030.1:0-13579 GCA_029212955.1 Planctomycetota bacterium
GGGGTCCTGGCCCAAGAGCGGGGCAGAGATAACGAAAGCGATCAGCAGCAGGCGTTGGAACATGGCGGTGGTGGTGGGACTTGGGACCTAACTGGCAGGAGTGGCCAGGCGGTCCATGGCGGCACGGATGCGTGCCTTGGCCCGGTCCAAGCCTAGCAAGTCCATGGTTTCAAAAATGTCCGGGCCCCCGGGCATGCCGGTCAGGGCGCAGCGCAGGGGTTGGAACAGTTCGGGGATCTTGGCGTCCTGCGCCGTGATCCACTCCTTTGTGGCGCTCCCGAGGGCGGCGGGATCTCCGGACAGGTCGCCGGAATCCAGGGCATCGAGGAACCCACCCAATAGCTCCACGCCGCGCTCGCGTTTGCGCGCACCTTTCTCGGCCTTGGGGTCGTAGGACACCTGGTCATCGGCCGCAAAGAAGTGGGCGATCCAGTCCGGGAATTCGCTGTAGAGTTGCAGCCGGTCCTGCACGGAAGCGGCCACTTGCAAGAGCCAAGCGCGGCGTTCGCTCGCCACGTCGGCGGTCATCAGGCCATCCTCAAGAACATAGGGAAGGCAGTGATCGAGCAATTCCTCAGGGCTTTCCTGGCGCAGGTACTCGCCGGCCATCCACAGGAATTTCTTGGGGTCGAACACCGCGCCGGCCTTGGAGACATCACCGATGTCGAAGGCCCCCACGAATTGATCGCGGGTGAACAGGTCGTTCTCGCCGTCCAACGCCCAGCCCTGCAGGGCCAGGAAGTTCACGATGGCGGCTTTCGGGTAACCCTTGGCCTGGTAGTCGCCCAGGGCCGTGTCGCCCGTGCGCTTGCTCAGTTTCTTGCGGTCCGTGCCCAGCATCAGAGGCAGGTGTCCGAACTCGGGCGCGGTTTGGCCGAGCGCCGAGTAGATGAGCAATTGCTTGGGCGTGTTGACCAGGTGCTCCTCCCCGCGGAACACGTGGCTGATCTTCATATCGAAGTCGTCGCACACCACCACGAAGTTGTAGGTGGGTGCCTCGCCGCCCCGGCGCACCATGACCCAATCATCGATTTCGAAGTGCGGAATGGTCACGTCGCCGCGCACCAGGTCCTTAAAGCTGGACTCCCCTTCCGGAATGCGGAAGCGGATGGCGAAGGCTTCGCCACCGTCGGCGCGGGCCTGGGAATCGGCCGCATCCAGATCGCGATCCTTGCCGCGGTAGGCCTCCCGTTGCTTGCGTGCTTCTTGGGCCGCGCGCCAGGCGTCGAGTTCCTCGGGCGTGGAGAAATCCCGATAGGCGTGGCCGCTCTTCAATAACTCGTCGGCCACCTCCAGATGACGCTTCACGCGCTGGCTCTGGTGGTAGGGCTCGAAGGGGCCGCCCTTGTCCGGACCCTCATCCCAATCCAAACCCAACCATTCGAGCCCGTCCAAAATGGCCTTCTCGGAGACCTCGGTGTTGCGCCCGTGGTCCGTGTCCTCGATGCGCAGGATGAACTTGCCACCGTGGCGCCGGGCGAAGGCCCAGTTGAACAGGGAGGTGCGGCACAGGCCCAGGTGCACGGTGCCCGTGGGGCTGGGTGCGATACGAACTCGAATTTGACTTTCCATGGCATTTCCTTGGGCCCCACCCGGGACCCGTTTCGGGGCCCAAGAAGATACGTCAGGGGCCCGAGCGCAGCACCCTTCTCCGGGCAAGAAACTCGTGTGAGACCAGGGATCAATGCAACATTGGGTTGCTGCCCGGCTGCCTGGAATCCACCGAAAGCCCCCGCGCCGTGGTACGGCGCCACATTGAACTCCCGGATCGAACTACCACTCCGAAACCGAGGCCTCGCAGCCAAAACCCCGAAACCAACCAAGGTTCGGGCTGTCAACCGCTGGACCCGTGTACGATGCACCCCTGGCGGGCCGCCATGGGCCCTTCTTCGCCTCCGGCCCATCGACCGCAATGAATATGCCCACTCCGACCCAAACCGTCCTGCGCTTGGGTTTCGTGATCCTTGCATTTCTCACCACGGCAACCTCGACGCGGGCCCAGGAAGCTCCGAGTCCCTTGGAAACCGGGGCGAAACAGGTCCCCCAGCGGATCGCTTGCGTCGGAGATTCGATCACCGAGGGCAATGCGAATCCGGACTATCTGATCAATTCCTGGCCCTTGATCCTGGGTCGGATGCTCGAGGCCCACGCGCCCGGTGCCCATGTGGTTGAAAACTTCGGCCGCTCGGGCGCCACGCTCCTGCACACGGGCCGCAAACCCTACAAGGATCAAGATGTGTACGCGGCAGGTTTGGCCTTCCTGCCCGATCAGGTGCTCATCAATCTGGGCACAAACGATGCTACGAACGTGAGCTGGAGCGGCGACGCGGCGGACTTTGAGAAGAACCTGCGCCAGTTGATTGGAGATTACAGAAACTTGGAAAGCAAACCGCGCATTCTTCTGAGCAACCTTACCCCGATTTATTCGCCGTACCCTAAGGAGCCCGCATACGTGGAGCGGCGAGTTGAATTCGAGGCGATCATCGAGCGGCTGGCCAAGGAGTTGAATCTGAAAATCGTCGACTTCAAAACGCCACTACTAGACAAACCGAAACTCTTTCCGGATGGATTGCACCCGAACACCGCAGGCAACGAAATCCTGGCAGCCGCGGTGTTTGAGGCACTCATCGGATCGCAAGCACCCCGAGACGAAAGCCTGAAGCCGAAGGCACTAGACCCCGACAGGGTGCAAACCCGCTGGCTCTTGGGAGGCGAACTCGCCATGGGTACGGAACCTTCCGGCTTTGCCCAGGGCCAGGACTGGATTGAGGTATCGGGTAAAAACTCCACCTTGAGATCCTGGCTGAATGGCTTTGGACCTGGCGACTTCCACCTGAGAGCTCGACTGCGCATGTTGAACCAAAAGGACTCCGCTGCGGGCTTCGCATTGGGCGATAACTTTTTCGGATTTGAAGGAGCGTCCGGGACCGTCTTTCGAAATGGTCCCAACATGCTGGGGCTCAAGTTGTTGCACCCCGCGGACCTACTTTGGAAGCGTGACGCATGGATCGACTTTGAAGTAATCAGAAATGGTTCCGTGGTTTGGTTTCTGGTCGATGGCTTCATCTGCGAAATGGCGACCATCGAAGGCCCCATCCATCGCCTAGCCTTCGAGCCCATGCGAAGCCGGATGCAGGTATCGAATTGGACGGTCACGGGAGATTTGACGTTTATGCCTCCCACCGTCATTACACAACGCAGCGTGGCATTGCCCTGGGTGGATGGGTTTCGGGGCTCTGGTCTGGATCCGATGGCTGACTGGAAGTCCCTAGAACCGGAGAGCAATCGTCCGCTTCCCAATGCGGTGATCATGCGCACGGATGGTTCTGTGTTCCAGTTGAGGTCTGGCAAGCACACCTCCACTTCGAGTGTGAGCACCTACATCTATCCTTTCATTGTGGAATTGACTCCTCACATATCGGGTCTTCGACAGACCCGGGAGTTCGGGGATTGGGACAACTTCACGAGGGCCTTGGATTCGCGTCTCACCTGCACTCCCTTGCGCCCTGAGACTCCCCTGATTTGCCTGGCTTCCAACCGAGCGGCGCCTCGCACCCCGCTCGCATTGTCCAGCGAAGACGAAGGACGCACTTGGTCGAAACCGTTTCAGCTACCCGCTGCCGTGGCCGGGTATGGACACCATTTTTTGGACCTGCCGGACGGCCGCCTTGGCATCGTTTTTGTGGACCGCCACCCCGACAGTCCGACCCTGGACGATCTGGTACTTTGGGTCGGCACGCGCTCCGACCTCCTGAACGTACAAGAGGGACAATGGACCGCGCGCCTATTCCCAGGCCCCACCGCCATGAACACGATCCTCAAGGTTGTAGGTTTGCGCGCGCAGCCCGGTGGCAAATTCGAAGTGGACCTGATCCGGTACCGGGGTATAGAGCGCGTATCACGAACCCTTGAATTCGACCTGCAAGAGCTCGAAGCCAAAGTCCCCACCCTTGGGTTCGACATTCCCACTTTGGACCTGGACCAGGACGAAGGCCGGCACGTGGTGGTCGACCGCGAGGCGGGTCAATACCTGGGCCATGTGACCACCTCCCTGCTGCCCGACAGCCAAACGATCCTGGCGGTCTATCCCAAGGGCCACGGCAAGGGTCCCATCGTCTACAAACGTTCCCCCGACGGCGGCAAGACCTGGTCCGAGCGCCTGCCCACGCCCGACTCCTGGAATACCAGTCAGGAAGTCCCCACGATCCATCGCCTCATCGACCCGCGCGATGGCACCGAACGCTTGATCGTGTGGTCCGGACTCTACCCCGCCCGACGCGCGTACAGCGAGGACGACGGCGCGACTTGGTCCGAACTCGAACAGGTGGGCGACTGGGGCGGAATTGTGGTCATGGGATTTGTCGAGCCCATGCACGACGGTTCCTACCTGGCCATGTTCCATGACGATGGTCGCTTCTTCCGCAAGAGTGGAAGCTGCGGAGACTCGGTCTACTTTACCCTCTACCAAACGCGCAGTTACGACGGCGGTTTGACCTGGTCCCACCCCGAAAGCGTTTGGTCCGGCAGCGACCTGCACCTGTGCGAACCCGGCGCGATCCGTTCCCCCGACGGCACAACCCTGGCCGTCTTGCTGCGCGAAAACAGCCGCCGGCGCAACAGCCAGGTGATCTTCAGCACGGACGAAGCCAAGACCTGGTCCGCCCCGCGCGAACTACCCGCGGCCCTCACGGGCGATCGCCACACGGCCAAGTATGGCCCCGACGGCCGCCTGTTTATCTGCTTCCGCGACACGGCCCTCGAAAGCTCCACCCAGGGCGATTGGGTCGGCTGGGTCGGCACCTTCGATGACATCCTCCAGGGAAACCCCGGCCAATACCGCATCCGCTTCAAGGACAACTTGCACCGTTGGGATACCACCTACCCCGGCGTGGAAATCCTGCCCGACGGCACCTTCGTTGTCACCACCTACGGCCACTGGGAGAAGGACAAAAAGCCCTACATCCTCAGCGTCCGCTTCACCTTGCCCGAGCTAGACCGGAGGTTGGGGCAAGGCGCGAAGTAAAATACCTGTCCAGAATCAAGGCCCCACTCCTCGCAAAGGGTTCGCCCCCATGGATTGCTAACATTCTAAGGGTGCCTGCACGACCCCGGCCCCCCACGAATATGAGCCCTCAAAACCCCACCGGAATCGACGCGTACAAACCCAGTGAGATCAGCCGGCTGGCCGAAGGTGCTGGCGTATCCAAGGCCAATCTGCCCTTTGGTCAAATGCTAACCCTGGGCGTTCTGGCCGGGGTCTTCATCGCCCTGGGAGGAGCCGCGTACACCATGGTTATGACCGGAGTGGACACCAGCTTTGGGCCCGCGCGTCTGTTGGGGGGAGTCGTGTTTTCCCTGGGCCTGATCCTGGTTGTTGTGGGCGGCGCGGAATTGTTCACGGGCAACGCCCTGATGATCATGGCAGCCGTGGATCGGCGCATCTCCATTTCGAAACTGTTGCGCAATTGGGCGGTGGTTTACCTGGGCAATCTCTTGGGCTCCTTGGCCATTGTGCTTTTGATGGCACTGACAGGACTGCTGGATGGGTCCATGGGCTCGGTGGCTGAAAACATCGCAAAGGGCAAAGTCGCACTCACATTCGAACAGGCCTTCGCCCGCGGAATCCTCTGCAACACCTTGGTTTGCCTGGCCGTTTGGCTCTCCCTGGCGGCCCGCACCGTTCCTGGAAAAGTCCTGGCCATCCTGTGGCCAATCTCTGGATTCGTGCTGCTGGGACTCGAACACTCCATCGCCAACATGTACCTGATCCCCCAGGGCATGATCGCCGGTGCGGAGGTCAGCGCGGGAGCCGCCGTGAACAACATTTGGGCGGTCACCTTGGGCAACATCCTGGGCGGGGCTGGCGGGGTGGCTTTGGCCTATCGCCTGGCCTATGGCCCTCCCAAGGACTGATCCAGCGTTCCGACCTCACCCACCAGCACCCGGCGGACAATCGGAATTGCACTCCCCAATCGCCCGTTTATCCACCGCAAGGACGGGACAAACCCACAATTGGGCGGTTTTTGAATCCTGGCCCAGGCCAAGAAATGCGTACATTGAGGGGATGACCGCAACGAACGAACAGACCCCGCTTACACACGCACAAATTCTCTCACTGCCCAAGGTCAGCTTGCACGACCACTTGGACGGCAGCCTGCGCCCCTCCACCGTATTGGAGCTGGCTGGCGAAGTGGGCTACGACGGCCTGCCCGAATCCGACCCCGAGGCCCTGGGCGTTTGGTTCCACCGGGGTGCGGACCGGGGAAGTTTGGCCCTGTACCTCGAGGGTTTCCAGCACACGATCTCGGTCATGCAAAGCGCTGCCGCCCTCGAGCGGGTGGCCTACGAATACGCGGAAGACATGGCCGCCGACGGCGTCGTTTACTTTGAAGTGCGTTTCGCTCCCCACTTCCACACGCAAAATGGACTGGGATTGGACGCGGTCATGGAGGCCGTATTGGCCGGGCTTAAGCGCGGCGAAGATGAGTTTGGCGTGGAGTCCAAGGCCATTGTCTGTGGCATGCGCAACCAGAGTCCCGAGTTGTCCTTCAAGCTGGCTGAACTGGCCGTGTCCTGGTTTGACCGGGGCGTGTGCGGCTTCGACCTGGCCGGCGAAGAAGCCGGCCACCCGGCCAAGGAACACCTGGAAGCCTTCCAACTTATCAAACGGAAAAACGGATCGATCACCATCCATGGCGGGGAAGGCTTCGGTCCCGAAAGCATCTGGCAAGCCCTGCAGTTCTGCGGCGCACACCGTATCGGCCACGGCACGCGGCTGATCGAGGACATGGCGGTTTATGAGGGTAAGGTCATCAAGGTCGGAAGCCTGGCCAAGTACGTGCTCGACCACCGCATTCCCCTGGAGATCTGCCTGTCCTCCAACGTGCATACCGGCGCCTGCGAGCGCATCGAGGATCACCCTTTCCCCTACTTCCTACGCCACGGCTACCGGGTTTCCTTAAACACGGACAACAAGCTCATGAGCAACACGACCCTGACCAAGGAGTACAAGTTGGCCGGGGAAACCTGGGGCCTGGGCCTGTCCGATTTCGAACGACTTTCGGTCAATGCCATGAATGCTTCGTTCCACCACTATGGCGACCGCAAGCGTATCGTCACCGAGCGCATCGAACCCGGATTCGCCGCCCTCCGCAAGAGCCTCTAAGCCATGGAATTCGACCGCACTCCGCTTCCCATGCAAGGCCGCTTGGAAATGCGGCCCATCGACAGCCAGGTCCTCCGGGGCAATGCGCTCGGGGATGCGCACCTGCGCGAGTTGCCGGTCTATCTACCGCCAGGAGTGGATTCGAAGGGATTGCCCTGCGTGTTCATTCTATCGGCGTTTACGGGCACGCCCTTTCCGCTCATGGAGCGGCACCCGTGGAAAATGGGCGCCCTTTGGAAGTACGAACGGGCTGTGATGGCCGGTGAGGTTCCTCCGGCCATGATCGTGATGCCCGACACTTTCACACGCCTTGGCGGTAGCCAGTTTGTGAACAGTTCCGCCGTGGGTCGCTACGAAGACCACATGATCGAAGAGGTGCTGCCATTCGTTCAAGAGCATTACGCCCCGGATCCAAACCGCCGTATTGTGGTGGGCAAAAGCTCAGGAGGCTTCGGCGCCCTGCACCTGGCCATGCGCCACCCCGGCCTGTTCCAGGTGGTGGGCAGCATCGCCGGCGATTGCCATTTCGAATACGGCTACGGGTCGGAGATGCTTTCGGGTTTGCGTGAAATCGAAAAGCACGAGGGCGGCGCTGCGGGCTTCTTGAAGAAGTTTATGGACACCCACAAACTGGATGGGGATGGGCACGCCGCCCTGAATCTGCTGGCCATGTCCGCCTGCTACTCCCCCAATCCCGACTCCCCCTTGGGCTTCGACCTTCCCGTCGACTTGCACACTGGCAGGCGGAAGGATGAGGTTTGGCTGCGCTGGTTGACCTTTGATCCAGTGGTGGCCTGCGCCTCCCATTCGACCGCCCTTTCCCAGCTCAAAGGCCTCTATCTAGAAGCCGGCAAGCGCGATGAGTTTCACCTGCAATTCAGCTTGCGCATACTGGTCCAGGAATTGAACCGACTGGGCATTCCCCACGACCACGTGGAGTTCGATGGTGGGCACTTCGGAATGGACGCACGCTTCGAAACCGTATTGCCGAAACTGCTGGGCTACCTGGATCGGGCCTAGACCTTTTGGCCCATAGTGGGTTTCCTCGGCGAGCTGCCCGGAAAGGCCTGCTTTCCTGGGGTTCGAGCCCTATCATGGTCCCATGCCTGAGCCCCTGCCCACCGACCCCCTCTGGCCCCAGGTGGGCCAGTCCCTGGGACCGTGGCTGATTCTCCGGCACCACGACCTGGAAGGTTCGGGTGACATGTTCCTTGCCAAGCGCAAGGATGGTGCCTTCGAACGGGAGGTGTTGATCACCCTTCAAAAGCCCACCCCACCGGGCGAGGGCGACGACCCCGAATTCCTTGTGGAACGCGAGCTACAGGGCCGCTTGGACCATCCGGGAATCGCCAAGGTTCTAGGCGCCGGGCGCACCAAGGGAGGTCTGCCCTACCTGGTGACAGAGTATCTGGACGGCTTGGACATCGAGCAGTGCTTGGACGCGGACCGCGCTCCCGTCCCGGACCGCATCCGCGCGTTCCAACAGGTTTGCCAGGCCGTGCACCACGCCCACGGAAAGTACATTTTCGGGCTCAACCTGCAGGCCAGCAACGTGCACTTGATGCCCGACGGCACCTTTCGAATCGTGGTCTTTGGCCTCTCCATTTGGAATCAGCCCGAGGAGGACCCCTCCCCCCCGCGCGGGATTCGGAACCCCCAAAGCGGTCCCATTTTTGCCGGCGAATACGCCAGTCCCGAGCAATGGGCCGCCCACAAACCAACCGCGGCGTCGGACGTGTATTCCCTGGGCGCCCTTCTCTACCGCCTGCTCACCGGGTCTTCCCCCCACGACTTGCAAGAATTGACGCCGGCCCAGGCCCGCGATCGGGTCCAACAGGGCGCGGTTCCCAGGGCCAGCTCGCGGATACCCAGCGCTGTCGCTTCAAACCATGCAGAGAACTGCTCGAGCACCGAGCGACAATTGGCTGGTCAACTGTCCGGCGACTTGGATCGAATCCTGGCCAAGGCCCTGGCGGTGGATCCCAAGGAGCGATACGCGAGCGCCCAGGAATTCAGCGAAGACCTGGAACGCCATCTGGCCGGCCAGCCCATCCGCGCACGGGGCCCGGCCCCCATGTACGTGCTGGGTCGAAGCCTCCGACGCTACCGGATTCCGCTGGCCCTATTCCTTTCCGTGGCATTGATCCTGGGCTGGGCCCTGCAACGCAGCATTTCCAGCGGGGAACGCGCCCGATCGGCCCTCATCGAAGCGCGTGCCTTGGAATCCGATGCGGAGCAACTCGGCGAGAAACTACGAGACCTGTGCGTACGGTTTATGACCGAGCTGGGACCCAGCATGCAGGGCCGCCCGGGGCTCGAAGAGGCCCGCCGCTATCTGCTCAACGTGGGCGCTCCCCTGCTCGATCACCTGCGTGGCTCGGGACACGAGGACATCAAACTGGCCATGCATATCTGCCGTTCCTATGGGGAATTGGCAGAGGCCGATTTCGTTTCCCGGGATGTGGGAAATCTCAGCCGCACGCCCGATTCCGCGCGCAAAGCCCTGGCCTTGAGCACGGCATTGCTCGGCCAGGTATCCGAACCGCGCAAGCGCGAAGCCGCCAATTACTACACCCGGGCCGTGCGCTCTTCGGTTTGGTTTTCGGAGCTCACCCTGGATACGGAACTCGGACGCACCATCATCGCGGACATCCCGGTTCAACTCGCCAAGGCGGGGCTGAAGGAGAGCGAGCTCAGCGTCTTGTCCCAAATTTTCCTTTCGGAATCCCGGCGGGTCCTGCACGCCTCGCAATTGAATTATGACATGGCCCTGGAGGCCTTCGACCTGGAGAACCTGCGAGCCCAGGCGGAGTCCACGCCGGCCTTGCAACCCTTCTTTGAAGCCGACTATTCGCGGTTCGTTTCCGTTAGGGCGACGGACCTGATCGGTGCAGGCAACACCCAAGAGGCCCTCTACACACTCCCCACCCTGGTCTACCAAATGGGCGAGGAAGTGGCCGCCCACAACCCGCCGGTGCTGAGCCTGTTGGGCAACGAGACCACGGCTTGGATCAACCTGGCCAAGGTCCGCATCGCCGAGGGCATGCCCCCCGGGGAAGCGTTGATCGAAGCAAGCCGGCACCTGACGTTGATCCGCGAACGCTTCACCCGTGAACCGGGAGCCAAACTGATCCTGGCGGGTGCGGATCTGGGCCTGGGCGTTTGCTTGCTTCGCATGGGTGGCGAAAGGGTTGAGGAAGCCCTCCTGCACCTGGACCGCGCTGCGGACACCCAACGCGAAATTCTTCGATTGGGCTCCCGTTGGCCCCATTTCAAAGTCCGGTTGGCACACACCCATCGGATGCGGGCGCAAACTTTGATCGCACTCAACCGCGAAGCCGCGGCCCTTGTGGCCGTACAGGAGGGGCTGGCAGCATTGTCTGGTGTCCCAACCGAGTCCTCTGACCACAGTCAGGTTCTGGTGGAACGCTGCTCCTTGCACCTCTTGGAGCTTCTCCTCGGTAACCAAGGTTCCTCCGCAAACCCAGAGCAGGTGGCAAACACCCTGCAATTGCTTCGCAACCGGGGGGTGAGTGCCCCGTACCTCGCCCCCATCGAGCAGGGTTTGAAGCGCTTGCAGGCCCGCGCCCTCGAATCGGAGGAGCGTTCCAAATGAGCCCGCTGGACCCCCTCCTCGAATTGCTTGGCCTGGCCATGGAACAGCCCGAAGGTGAACGCGTCGCCTTTGTGCGCGAGCGCTGTGGGGATGACGGGGAGCTGCTCAAGCGCGCCCTAGATTTGCTCGAGGACGAGGCCTCCGAGGGCACCAAGGACTGGGACCTGAGTCCTTCCCGCGATCTGATCGCACCGGTTTTGGACCCGCCCTCCTTTCCGCTCCTGGGCCAACAGATCGGCCCATGGGAACTCACCCGGGTTCTGGGTGAGGGAGGCATGGGTACCGTGTACTTGGGCGACCGGATGGACCAGGCGTTTAGCCAAGAAGTGGCGGTCAAGGTCATTCGCGCCGGGGTCACACACAGCCAAACCCTCGACCGGTTCCACCAAGAACGCCAGATCCAGGCGGACCTGGACCACCCTGCTATCGCCGGCTTAATCGACGCGGGGCACACGGCGGAAGGTCAGCCCTATTTCGTCATGGAATACGTTCCGGGCGTGCGGATCGACGACCAATGTGAAGCCAAAGACCTGGATCCGAAACAACGCATCCGTCTGGTTCGCGAGGCTTGCGTTGCGGTCCAGTATCTGCACGACAGGGGAATCGTGCACCGGGATCTCAAACCGTCCAATCTGATGGTTCAGCCGAACGGGCACGCCAAGCTTTTGGATTTTGGAGTGGCCCAAGTCCTCAATCAAACAGCTCTCACCGCCAAGAAACCCCTGCCTTTCATTACCCCGGCCTACGCCAGCCCCGAGTCCATGCTCGATGGCTCCGCCAGTCCGGCCAGCGACCAATACTCCCTGGGAGTGATCCTGCACGAACTCCTCACGGACAGGCGCCCCACCGTCCGCCAAAGCACAATTCCCAGCCCGGATGCCATCCCGCGGCAGGTGGACTTGGGTCGATTGCAAAGGGGATCCCTGGCAGCCCAATCATCCCGCGGTGTTTTCATGCGGAGTTTGCGCGCCATCCTGGCGCGGGCCTTGAACGAGGATCCTTCCGAACGCTATGCCAGCGTGGGGAAATTCCGGGAGGACCTGGGTCGCTTGATCGACGGAAAGCCCGTGCTGGCTTTGGGCCTCTCCCCCTGGCAAAAACTGCGCCGCACCTTGGTCGCCCACCGCTTGCCCATCGCCGCTTCCATACTCTTCCTCGGTTCCTTGATCGGCTTGCTGATTCAAACCCAAAACCGGGTTCAGGTCCGCGTGCAAGCCCTGGCCCAATCCGAACAATCGCGCCAGGCGGCCGAGGATCACGCGCGCACCATGGAGCGCTTCGCCAAGGAAATCCTCACCGGATTGGAGGGGCGCCTGAGCCTAATTCCAGAGGCCACGGCCCTGCGCGAGCGCAGCCTGGCCATGGGTACGGAATTCTTCGATGGCGGGGAATGGAGCGGTCCGGTTCCGCAACGGCTCCTCCGCGAGATCCTCAGTTCCTACTGGAAACTGGGATTGCTGCGCATGGCATCCATCACCCAGGGTGGAACCCACATCGAAGGGGCGCGGACGTCTTTCCTGAAAGTCATCGAATTGGCGCCCCTTCTCCAAGAACAAGACCCGCTCCAGGGCACGCTCATGCTCGCCATGACCGAGGGTGATTTGGGCGGTTTGGAAACCGACCAGCTTCGCTTGCAACGGGGACACGAACTGACCCGGGCTGGGGTCGACCGCTTCCACTCCCAACCCACCCCCCTGACCGACCCCATCATGGGCCGCGCGTATCTGCGTACCCTGATCAACCTGGCCGGCAATCAAATCCAGCGGGAGGACCACCCGGCCACGCGCAAGACCCTGAACCTGTTTGAGTCCAAGTATCGGATTGCCCAGGCCTCCCTCACCGATTCGGACCCCCTATTCTTGGGTGCCACGCGCCCCCTTCTTTGCTCGGCGGGTCGCATGTGGCATCGGCTAGGGGATTCCGCCAAAGCCCAGGCCTACCTGACCGAAGTGATGGCCAACACATGGACCCACCCCGAAGGGTTCCGTGGCAGCCAGTTCACGGCCACACTGGGCAAGACCCAGGAATACGAATTGCAGATGATGCTCCAGGAACCGGGCCCGGGCCGGGGCAACCTGGAAGCCATCGAAAGCCTGATCGAACGCTTGGATGAAGAGGACCCCAAGGACATCGGAAGCCCCGCCGCCGTGGCAAACCTCTACCGCTTGCGCGCCCTCATGCTGCTGGAACGCGAACGCATGTCCGATGCCAGGGAATCCTATCTAAGGTGCTTCCGAATCCTTCGACACGCCCTGAGTCAGGACCCGGACAACGCTGCATGGCGGGACTCCCTCGCCCAAACCCTGCTCGACTGCGAAAGGCGTTTGGCCGATCACGGGCTGCCCCCCACCCGAAGGGAAGCCATGGTTCAGGAAGCCCGCGGACACCTGGAACACCTTCGACAAAAAGGCGCCGATGCTCCGGTCGTGCAGCGTCTGATCGATCAAATCGATTCGGGGAGTCTAGCCCCCGGGGGGCGCTAGCCGATCAGGCCTCGAGCCGATCGCGCAGCCACATACGTGCCACCTTCCAACGGCGCTCCACCGTGGCCGGGGACTGGCCCATGACCTTGGAGGTTTCGTCGATGGTCAGACCCGCAAAGAAACGAAGCTCTACCAACTTTGCCAGTTCCGCGTCCATTTCCTGCAACTGTTCCAAGCACTCGTGCAAGGCGAGCACGTCCAGGGATTGCTCCTCGAAGGAAGCCACGACCTGATCCAGGGGAACGGGGTCCGAGTCACCGCCGCGTTTGGCAGCCGTACGCTTGCGCGCATGGTCCACCAGGATATTGCGCATGG
>JARGOW010000030.1:13589-14248 GCA_029212955.1 Planctomycetota bacterium
CCATTGGGGCGTGTCGTTGACCCCCATCAGACGCATGTACGCCTCATGGACCAGGGCGGTGGGCTGCAGGGTATGGGCGTCCCGCTCGGAGCGCATGCACGACCCGGCCACCCGACGCAACTCGTCGTAAACGAAGGGCAGGAGTTCCTTGCCCGCGGCTTCATCCCCGGCGCTCAGCCGGGCAAGAAGCTGGGTAGCTTCACTGGAATGGGATGTCATGGCAGGTCCCGGGTTTGGCGATAGGTCCACACCCGGGTGTTAGAGTGTACCCCATGCGAGCGGGGGCTGCGCCGATCCGGAATTCCCATGAATGTGGGGCCCGTACAGGGGTAAAATGGCCGCCCTCCGGCCCCAGCCGGTCCCTATTGGAGAATCCCATGCCTTCTATACTCGAAAATTGGTCCACCCACACGGTCTTCGTGCTGTGTGCCGCGGTGGGTGGCGCGGTCCTTTCCATCCAACTATTCATGCTCATGTTCGGTATCGATGGCGATGCCGACGTGGACATGGATGCCGGTGATGGCTTTGGCTTCGTTTCAATCCGAACCCTTTCCAGCTTGATGGCCACATTTGGCCTGGTGGGTTGGTGGGCTTTGGACGCTGGTTTTGGCGTAGCTGCGGCAACCGGCTTTGGTCTGCTCGCGGGCCTGGTCATGATG
>JARGOW010000031.1 GCA_029212955.1 Planctomycetota bacterium
ATCACCCAAGAAGTGGCCACCGAAATGGGTCAATTGGGTATCGAACATTTGCGCGGATTCCCCCTCGGACAACCGATAAAGCCGGAGACGCTGCAAGCCTCGGTTTCCACCCAAGTGAAGTCGGGAATTTTCCATTGCCCCACCGTGCTGTGGTACTCGGTTCAAGGTGGAAACCTGAAGGCCGAAGCCGCCTCCAAACTCGCCGGAATCGAATTCCTGCCCAAGGAACTCCGCAAGGAATGGTCCGATTGGTTGGCGGATCCCGAGCACAACGATCGCCGCTCCAGGCTCAAATCCCTGGAAACCAACATGCTGACGATCGTGGCTGAAATGGACCGTCAGGGCGCCAATTTGCTGATCAGCGCCAGCGACGGCACCTACGTTGTACCGGGTTTCAGTTTCCACGAAGAAGCCCAGCTCTACAAAAAGGCCGGAGTGTCGGCGGCCAGCACCCTGCAAGCGGCCACGCGCAACGCGGCTCGATTCTTTGGCCAGGAGGCTCAATGGGGCAGCGTTCAGGTCGGCCTGAACGCGGACTTGGTACTTCTGACTGCGAATCCCCTGGAGGACTCGGATCATCTACAAGAAATCTCAGCCGTGTTTGTGAACGGCGAGCACTTTTCGAAGGCCGTTCTCGACGCTGGACTCGAGCGCATCCGCAAACGCCACAACGGGGAAGAGTAAATCCGAGCCATTCACATCAGGGTTGCATAGGCCCCGCTTGGGTCCGAACAATGGGCGGTATGACTATGGTCTCAAACGACGACGGTGACCCCCCTGCCCCCGGAGTCCCCCACGTTCTGATCGCGTGCATGCTCGGCACCATTCTGGCATCCAGCTTTGGCCCATCCGATCGGTTCACTTGGTTCCTGGAAACCGTTCCGATCATGATCGGCATTCCGATCCTTTGGCTGACGGCACGACGCTTCCCACTCACGCCTCTTTTGCGCTTCTTGATCGGAGTGCATGCATGCATCCTGGCATTGGGTGGGGCCTACACCTACGCGGAAGTCCCCTTGGGTTTTTGGATCCAAGAGACCTTTGACCTAGCACGCAACCCCTACGACCGCATCGGACATTTGGCCCAGGGATTCATTCCTGCCATCCTCACGCGCGAGATCCTCCTAAGGAACACGCCGTTGAAATGCGGGGCCTGGCTCTCGTTCCTCTCAATCTCCGTTTGTTTGGCGTTCAGCGCCTTTTACGAGATGATTGAGTGGTGGGCCGCGTTGGCTTCGGGAGAATCCGCCACGGCCTTTCTCGGGACACAGGGCGATGTGTGGGACACCCAATGGGATATGTTCCTGGCCCTGATCGGCGCGTGCATCGCAGTTGTGACATTGGCAGCCTTCCACAACCGCCAGCTAGAAGCGCTCGGCGTACCGCTCGACCGTTCGAACCGTTAGCGAACCGAAAACAATTCGACTAGGCCATCGCCCGCTCAAACACCTGCATGTAGGCGTGGAACATGGCTTCGAAGGAGTACTTTTCCTTCACCTGACGGAGCGACGCCTTGGCCAAGCTTTCGCGCAGATCCGGGTCCGCCAGAATCGTGGAAAGGCTCTTTGCCAAGCCACTTTCCACCAGATCATCGGAAAGCGTGGGGTCCACCAACAGAGAGACCGCCTCCTCCGAAACCGTGTGGCGCACATCGCCCACATCCGTGGAAACGATGGGTAGGGACGCGGCCATGGCCTCCAGCACAGAAACAGGCTGCTGTTCCGATGCGCTCGAAAGCGCCAAAGCGTCCATGGCCGAATAGGCCGGTGCTGGATCGGGCAAGTGACCGGTGAACACGACCTTTCCCCCGGGCGGCATGTGCTGTTGCGCGAGGGCTTCTAGCGCTTGTTTCTCCACGCCGTCCCCCACGAGCATCAGGTACAGGGGTCGGCCTGCGAGAGCCGCCTCGGAAACCTGTGCGCAGGCCCGGACCATGCGATCCAACCGCTTGACCGGCCTCAGATGGGCCACGGTTCCGACGACAAAGGCCTCCTCGGGGATTCCGAATTGGGCGCGCAGGGCGTCGCGTTGTTCGATCTTGGGCGCAAAGCGCTCCACGTGCACGCCGTTTGGGATCAGGGTGACCTTAGGCAGGTGCCAGTTTTCGCCGGCGATCTTGAGCAAGCGGCGGCTGGGCACCACGATCTCGGATCCCTTCAAGGTCAAGCGTCGGGCCCAGTTGCGGCGCCCTTTGAGGGTTTCCGCTTCGTCGGCGTTGAAGCCGTCCTCGTGGTGCAAGTGGTGTTTGAAGCCCGCCATGCGCGCCGCAAAGGACGCATCCATGGCGCCCCAGTTGTAGCTCAACAACAGGTCCGGCTTCTGCTCGGCCAACACCTCGCGCAAAGCGCGAGCATGACCCAAGGGGCCCGACTTGGCCGTCAACGGCAACAGCGTCAAATCCACCTTGTCGCGGATCAGGTCCGCGGTCTCGGTACGACCGTCACAGGAAATGACCGTGTGGCGATAGTCCTTGCCCAAACCCACCATCAAACCCGCGGCGCGCAGCTCGGGGCCCGCCGGGGTGAAGGTGGAAAAGACGTGGAGGAAGTGCTTTTGTTGGGTCACTGGAATCGTGGCGCTGGCGCGCAGCCCCGTTTACTTGGGCGCGTAGATGTCCACGGCCTTCTTGATGAAGCCCGCACGATCTTCGACGGGTGTCCAGCCTAATTTTTCCCGGGCGATATTGCTCGTGAAGGGATTGCTCAGGGCGCGGGCTTTCAAGTCGCAGTAGGACGGGAAGTCCACCTTGCGGCCACCCACGCGCTTAACGATCCACTTTCCGATTTCCATGGTCTGCGAAAGCACCAGGGAGCGCGGGTGGAACTTCAAACGACGCCCGGTGGCCCGGGCCAATTCCTCAACCATGTCCTGGCCGGTCAAACCCGGGTTGGCGCACAGGTTGATAGCCTCACCATCGACACCCTTGCCGTCCGCAAGCGCGGCGGCCACCAGACCGTCGGCCACGTCATCGGCGAGTACCAGGGGCAAGGCGCAATCGCCCAATCCCCAACCCACGCAGTGATTGTCGCGGGCCCACATGCCGAGGCCGGAGTGCTGCAAGGGCGTGCCGTCACCGACCACAACGCCGGGACGAGCCACAACCAGGCCCAAGCCCGTGCGATCCGCAACCGCTTTCAACGCCTGCTCGGTTTTGGCCTTGCCTACGGAGTACAGGGCGCGCTTGTCCAATTGGGAGTCCACGTCCCAGCTATCGTCGATTGGGGTGGACCCTCCGGTGTTGAGCGCTGCCACCGAGGACACATACACCAGGCGTTCGACGCCGGAGTCGGAGCAGATCTCGGCCACTTTGGCCGAACCGTTGACCATCACGCGTTCGACCTCTTCCCATGTGTCGCCGTTTCCGGTCGCCAGGTGGATGCAGGTCTTGGCGCCTTTGAGAGCGGCTTTGAGGCCTTCCTCGTCGCTCAAACTTGCGCGCAATATGCGGATCTTGCCCGAAAGGCCTTCCTCAACAATTTGCTCTGGCAGGCTGAAGGTTCGGCGCACCACACAGGAAACGTTGGCGCCCTGGGCGAGCAGGCGGGCCACCACGCGGCGACCGATGAATCCGGTACCACCCAGCACGACGACCTCGTTTTCGCGGGCTTCGCCGGGTTCGGGGAATTGGGGTACGGGCGGGGCCTGGGCGGTCACATCACCGGCCAAGGCATCGGCCCATTGGGTCACTTCCAATCCGGCGCGCGCGTCATTGGGTAGGGGCTTGCCCGCGCGAAGAGCCGTGTGGAAAGCTTGGATCGAACCCTTCATGCCCAGGAAGAATGCGTCGCGGCGCGCGCCGATGCCCAGGGTGAACATGGACCAGTTCTTGAGCACGCGGCGGGCGTCCTTCTTGAGCCCCTTGCTGCGGCTCATGCCCGCTTTGTAGGAGTTCCAGAAGTCCAGGTAGACCGTTTTCTCTTCGCCGGCCAACTGGTCGTGGAACATGTCGGCTTCCAGGGAACCGTCGGTTCCAAGCACTTGCATTGTGCTACGGGTGAAGGGTTGTCCAAAGGCCATGTACAGCTGCGCCGTGCCCTTTTCCGCCTTGAACGCGGTGGACCAACGATCGTAGAAGGTTTGGCCGGGCAGCAATTCCTTGGAACCGAGCAGCGTGGTGTTCGCCGACTCCACCTTACCCAGCAAACGATGCATTTGGCTGAGCGGGTGCACGGCCTGCTCAAACACGATGTTGCGCGGGGTGCGGAACATCCAGTGGGTGTAATCGTTGGCGTCCAATTGGGCGAGCGGCACGGACAGGGTCACTTGCACATGCTGCACCCGTCCGATTTCACCCGCGTCGATGCGCTCGAGCATCTTTTGGAATGAGGGATGGAAGACGTTGTTGTGGTTGACGACCAGGGGCAGATTCTTCTTCTCCGCCAACTCGGCCAACATGCGCGCATCGTCGGAGTCCAAGGCGATCGGCTTTTCGCCGAAGACGCCGAGCCCTGCTTCGAGAAGTTCCTTGGTCATGGAAACATGGAAGTCCGGCGGCACGGCCAAGTGCACGACTTCCACGCCCAGGTCGACCAGCTCTTGGATCGAGGTCACGGCATTCTTGACGCCATAGCGGTCGGCGGCCTCTTTGGCGCGCGCTTCGCTCAGGTCACAGATCGCGACGATCTCCACATTGGGCGTCTCCTTGAGCACATCCAGGTGGAATTCGGCGATATTGCCGGCTCCGATCAGGCCCACCTTGGTGGCGGAACCGGAGGGGCGGAAGGTCAGCTTGGCTTGGGGCTGGGTCATGTTCGATGTCGCCTGGTCTTGCTCCGTGGGAGCGGTAGCAAGGGGCGAGGAAGCGGGTGTTTCGCGGGCAGGGCTCTTGGTGTCCATGGGGATTCGTATCGGCAGATCCATGCCTCCGCATGGTGCTTTCCACGGTCCCTGGGACCTTCTTTTCTCAACCTGGGGAGGAATTAACCCAGGGTGCGGGTCTCGCCCACCGGTTCGGGGGCTTCCGCGAGCACATGATATGCCATGCCGAGGTGCTTCAAACACCCCTCCAGGCCCCTTTCCGCGCGGTGCGTAATCGTCGCTAGGGGCTGGCCCCGCTGTACGCGATCGCCGTGCCGGGCCAGAATTTCGAGCCCCACCCCGTGGTCCAAACCACCCCCGATTTCGACCCTAGAACCACCTAGGGACTGGAGGGCCACACCCACCTGTCGGCAATCCACACAGGCCAAAAAGCCGTCCTCAGGGGCCAGGAAGGCCGATTCGTTCGGCGCCAAGGGAAGGTTTGCGCTCAAATCCCCCTGTCCGCCCTGGGCTTTCATGAAGCGCTGGTAGACCTCCAAGGCGCTCCCATTTTCCAGGCTGGTCCGCATTTTTGCCTCGCCCGAATCCAAGGAATCTGCCAATCCACATGCCAAAAGGGCCTCGCCGCCTTGACGAATTGTCAGGTCGACCAGGTCCTTGGGACCGTCCCCGCGCAAGCAATCCAAGCTTTCGTTGATCTCGTTGGCATGACCGACCATGCGACCCAGGGGTTGATCCATCGATGAGAGCACCACGGTCATTGGCAGACCGAAACCCTTGGCCAAATCCGCCATCCTAGATGCCAAACGGAGGCCCTTTTCCCGATCGGGCAGGAAGGAGCCCGTTCCGAACTTCACGTCCAAGACCAACGCGTCGAGCCCTTCGGCCAGCTTCTTGGAAAGGATCGAGCTAGCGATGAGCGGGATGGCTTCCACCAGGCCCGCCGCGTCGCGCAGTGCATACAGCTTGCGATCCGCCGGAACCAGGTCGGGAGTTTGGGCGGCGATGAACATGCCGTGCTCCGCCATCTGGAACCGAATGTCTTCGATGGTGAGCTCGGTACGCAAACCAGGGACGGCTTCCAACTTGTCCAGCGTTCCGCCGGTGTGACCCAACCCCCGCCCCGAAATCATGGGCACCTTGGCACCGCATGCCACGAGAGCCGGAGCTAAAACCAAGGATACTTTGTCCCCCACACCCCCGGTCGAGTGCTTATCAACGATAGGACCCTCCAGGTGGGACCAATCAAAACGCGTTCCCGAATCCACCATCGAGCGCGTCCACGCCAACAGTTCACCCTCATCCATTCCGTAACAGAATATCGCCATCAGCAAAGCCGAAGCGTGATAGTCATGCACGCGACCATCCACGTAGCCGGTCAAAAAGTCTTTGATCAACTCCGGGCTCAACCGCCCACCATCGCGCTTCACGCGTATTACATCTCTAGGATCCACCCGTACAGCAGACCTGAGCCAGCCAGCCTGGTCAACCCGAAGCCCGGTTGTTTGGGCAAGTAAACGAAGGCGGAAGGCATGCACTCCATACGACGTTCGTAAATCCTGCTACGCTGAACGAATATTCTGCCACTCCAATTCTCAGCCCCAATTCAGTGCCATGACGACTCGATTCCCCTTTCTCATTGCCATCGTTTTCCTACTGAGCACCACGGCCCGAGCGCAAATGCTGGGGGAGGATATGGATGCACAGTGGCGCTATCCGGACTTTGCCACGAGCCTTGAGGAGCATGTTGTTGCGGTTTCTGCCGGGGTGGAACTCCCCGCAACAACGATTCTTAGCGACACCAAATTCGAGATCGACTTGGACGACGATACCGTTGAAATCCGCTTCAACTCTTCCTCCTCTTGGACGAATACCCCATTCAACGGTTGGTTCTTCCGAGACTCTTCGGACAACCTTCCCCCCATCGTTGGTATCACCATTGATGCCTTTAGTCCGGGGGTGACCAACCCCTTCCAAATTGCGCTCGATTTCAATGAAAATGAGTTCTGGGCCAACCTCGGTAGTGTCACGTTTGGCTCCGGCGACTGGATTCGGTTCAGGGTTGAATTCGAAACCAACATCACTTCGTTCTGCAATCCATCCGCTGCCAATTCAACGGGGCTCCCCGCCTCGCTCGAGGGGGAGATGGACCAGAGTGGAGGGTCGGGCCTGCACTTGGAGGTCACCGACGGCCCACCGAATGAGTTTGGCTACTTCCTGGTGGGGACCGAAGCCTTGGACCCTGGACTTCCACTGAGCGATGGATTCCTTTGCCTCGCCCTATCCACGGGCAACGTAATTGGACGCTACAACGTGAATGGCAGCGCCATGAACTCCATTGGCCAGTTCGACGCTGGCGGTGTTCTCGCAAACCTGGGCGGAACCTCATCCACCGGATATGGGTTCGATGTGCCCGCTTCACTCCCCCTGCCAGGAAACCCAACTATCCTGGTCGGATCCACGTGGCACTTTCAGTTCTGGCATCGAGACACCCTATCCGGCTCAGGATTCTCCAACATGTCCAACGGAGTTAGCGTTGTGTTTTAGAAGAAGCATGCACGGTGTGCGCCTGCGCCATCTCAAACCTTCGATGTGGCAATTACCCCTGACAACCGGTGAGAATCCACGAAGTCTGTATATTGGGGGAACCATGAAGTTTGCCCCGTATTCGTTGTTTCTGGCCAGTAGCTTGGTTCTTTCAGGTCCGGGGATAGCCGCGCAGCAGCCAGGGCTTGTGACCCTTATTCATACGGAAATTGCCGCCCATACCAGCTCCCAACTGCCCGGGTTTCCTGGCCTTACCGTCAACGGAATCGGATTGCCGCGGATCAGCCCCAGTGGGTTACGACCACCTTTCGGAAGTCGGTTTGATTTTGGTGGACGGTAATGTGGTGGCGCAAACGGGTGGCGCTCCCGTTTGGGCTCCGGCGGGTCGGGCTCCTGAGTACATTCAGCAGCGGCTGGGCGTCAATGACTCCGGTGGCTTCACGTTTTCCGGCGAGATGGACGGTTTGGATCCGAACGATGAGTTTGTAGCGGTGGGCGACGGCCTCGGCAATATCACTTTGGAAGCCATGGAGGGAACCCAGGTCAACGGCGGTTTCCCTGGATGGATCTCACGGGACCTGAACAGCCCGGTCCGGACTGCGACGGGGGTTGGGTATCACCTGGACAACACCGGCGGACTGCCCCAGGGTTTGCGGGAAATGATTCTGGTAAACGGCACCGTCGCCGTTCAGTCCGGAGTCGATGCCCCGCTTGGTCAATTCACTTCCACCCCCCAGTATTGGAACAACTTTGTCGGCAATGGATTTTTCTTTTCGGCCGATGCAACCAAGCACACCATGCTCGGCGATTTGGAGGGCCCCAACGAATCCGATCGGGTCTTCGTTGTGAATGGTACGGTGGCGATTCAGGAGAGCTACCCGATCCCCGGCGGTGACCCCCTAAAACTGGTGAGCAATCGAATGTACCAACCGTTCATGGCCGACAACGGGGATTGGATGGTCGCCGGCGGGTACCAAGACGGCGAAGTGGATTGGGTGGCCTACAATGGGGTGGAAGTCGCGCGGGAGCACGACCCCATTCTGCCTGGCTCTTCGACCCACTACTTGGATGTGTTTTCCAATGCGGCTTGCAATCAGGTCGGTGACTACGTGGTTGGCGGTCGCGTGGACGGACCCGCCAACACCAACTCGGTCCTGGTCCTGAATGGCCGGACCCTGATTTGTCGAGAAGGAGACCCCGTCGACTTGGACGGCAATGGACTCTTCGATGACGACGTGTACTTTTCGCAATTCCGATCGGGAGGAGCGAACCTGACCGATGATCTACGGCTGTTCCTCAGCGGGAACTTGCGCAATTCCTCCGGCACCGACCTGGGCGGTTTCCTTGCGCTCATTGACGTGGCCGGGATTATCCAGTTCGAGGCGTTTTGCGACCCCATGAACCCGAACTCTAGCGGCCTGTCCACATCCCTTGGGGGCACACCGATCGTCGGACCTTCGAGCGGGGTACGGTTGGAGATGGACCAGGGTCCCGCGCAGCAATTCGGGTACTTCCTTGTTGGTACCGCCTCCAATGCTCCTGGCCTGGTCCTGGGATCGGGTCGCTTGTGCCTGGCGTTGACACCCGGCAATGTCATTGGACGCTACAACGTGGCCGGCGGCGGGCACAACTCCATCGGACTCTTCGACAATGCCGGGGTTTTCCAAAACCTCGCTGGCTCCTCCGCATCGGGCCTGGGCTTTGACATCCCCACCGCTCTTCCCTTGTCGGGCGCGCCCTCGATTCAGCCCGGCCAAACCTGGTATTTCCAAGGTTGGCACCGGGACATCGGTGGCGCGAGCAACTTCTCCAACGGACTCTCAGTGACCTTCTAGAAGCCCGACTCCGCCTATTGAATTTGATCTAGGAAGGACTTGCCGGGGGCTGCGGGGTCGAGCCCTAGGGCTTCTTCCACGGTTGCTCCCAGGTCGGCGAAAGACCCACGGATGCCTAGGTTGATCGGGTTCTTGAGGCCGGGGCCTCCCACCAAAACCGGAACGTATTCGCGGGTGTGGTCGGTGGTTTGGGTGAAGGCTGGGTCGTTGCCATGGTCTGCGGTTAGGAAGACCAGGTCTTCCGGCCGCAATAGGGTCTCCAGCTCGGCCAGTTGGCCGTCGAACTCTTCGAGTGCCCTGCGATAACCGATGGCATCGCGGCGATGGCCGTACAGGGAGTCGAAGTCCACCAGGTTGACGAAGACCAGGCCGCTTTCGAGATCTCGGGCCAGCTGAAGGGTGTGCTCCATGCCATCCCGGTTGCCCTCGCTCAAGATGGAGCGGGAGATGCCCCGGCCGCAAAAGATGTCCTTGATCTTACCCACGCCAACGGTTTCCACGCCGGCTTCCACAAGCCGGTCGAGCACCATTTCACTGGGCGGTTCGATGCCGTAGTCGTGGCGGTTGTAGGTGCGCTCGAATGCCCCAAGCTCCCCAACGAACGGTCGGGCAATCACGCGCCCCACATTGAGGGGCATGAGCAATTCACGGGCGATCTCGCAAACCTTGTAGAGACGTTCCAAACCGAAGGACTCTTCGTGGGCTGCTATCTGAAAAACGCTGTCCGCGCTGGTGTAGACGATCGGTTTCCCCGTGGCCAAGTGCTCCGCGCCGAAATCGGCGATGACCTGGGTTCCCGAATAGGACCGATTGCAGAGGTATCCTGGTAAGTCCGCGCGTCGCACGAACTCCGTCAGGAAATCCTCGGGGAAGCCTTCTTCGTAGACGGGGAACGCAAAGTCGAGGGGGCATCCCATCATTTCCCAATGCCCTGTTGGGGTGTCCTTGCCCGGGGAGACCTCGGCCAAGCGACCAAAGGCCGCCGCAGGTTGTGCGGCGGGTTGCAAGCCTTCCACCGTGTCCATATTGCCCAAACCCCAGGCCTGAAGCCTGGGCACATCCAGCCCGCCTGCCAGGGAGATGATGTGGTTGAGCGTATGACAACCCTCCTCTCCGGCCAGGTGTGCGTCGGGAAGTGCGCCGACCCCGAGGGAGTCCAGCACGATAATGAACACCCTGCGCTTCATTTCACGTCGCTCGGCAATTGGTCGGCGGGCTGCCACAGTTCGATACGATTCCCGTCCGGGTCCTCGAACCACCCGAAGGAGCCGTACTCGGATACGTCGGGTCCGCGCACGTCCTTGGCGCCCCCTTTCTTGACGGCCTCCAAGCAGCCAACCACATCATCGACCATCAGGTTGATCATGTAACTTTGACCTGGGCCACCTAAGTAATCGCTGTCCTTCACAAAGGGAGACCAGAGCTGATAGCCACCGGTCGGGATGGCTTCGGGCTTGAAGCTGGCCCCGTATTCGGTGACGGGCATGCCCAGGTGCTCCGCGTACCAGGCGCGTAGGGCTGCAGGATCCTCGGAGCGGAAAAAGACCCCGCCCAGGCCGATGACTTTTGCCATGGTGGTTTTAGGCGTTGTTCTCGGACACGGCCTTGTCGATCAGGCCCTGGATTTCCTCTTCCATTTCATCGACCCACTCCTCGCCGAAGTCGCGCTCCAAGAGTTCGCGCTCGGCGAATTCCCAGCGTCCTGAACGGGGGTCGTAGTCGAACTGGTAGTCATGATCGCTGCCGTCGTCCTCGGTGACGACGACGATGATGATGGTGTTGACCTGGTCCAGTTCTGCGGTGTAGCTAGCCATTGGATGGGAGGGGGTGTTGTGGAAACCCCGATCGGGAATTCGAACGGGTGGGCGGATAGATTAGCCCCTGGAGCCCAAAAAGGCTCTACAGCATCTCGGGGTCGGTCACGATAGGTCCGGGACCGCCCTACTGGCCCCTAGGGGCACTTTTGGAAAAAAGTGCCCAACTCACTCCACAGGCCCCACTTTTCCGGCAAAGATATGGTGGGCCGCCCCGTAAAAAGGCACATCTCATCCCCATCGGGCCATACTTCGGCCCTCCAGACCCCAAAATCCAGGTTCTCAAGACCCATGAAACTTCCCCTCATTCTCGCCGGCGTGGCCGGCCTCATCGGCGTCGCCGCCCTGACTCCGGCCGCCACCGACCTGACCTTCAGCCCGGCCGAGTCCACCACGCTCACCAAGAACTTCACCGTGTCCCTCGATTTCGCCCTGGAAGACATGGTGCTTTCGGTCAACGGCAATGAAATGGACCCGGCCATGATGGGCATCGACCTCGACGAGGCTTCCGGCGAAGTCACCGCGTCCCTGGGCTTCACCGACGAGTACGTCGCCATGAAGGGCTCCAGCGCCACCGAGCTCAAGCGCACCTTCTCCAGCGCCACCGCTGAGTTCCAGACCGGCGACGGCGAATCTGGCAGCGAAAGCGCCGACGACATCGAAGGTAAGACGGTCGTTTTCAAGCTGGACGATGAGTCCGGTGAGTACAACATGACCGACGGCGAAGGCGAAGAGGTCGAAGAGGGCATGGAAATGATGTCCATCGACACCGACCTGACCATCTTCCTGCCCTCCGGCCCCGTCGAGGAAGACTCCTCCTGGACCGTCGAAGGCAAGGACCTGCTCGGCGTCTTCGTTCCCGGCATCAACATCGACAAGGCCATGGCCAAGATCGACGAGGAAGCCGCCAACAACGACGCTCCCTTCGCCCCCTCCGACATGCTTGAGTTCATGGAAGAGCTCGGCTCCATCGAGTGCACCTACAAGGGCACCAAGGAAGTCGACGGCGTCAACCTTCAAGTCATCTCCCTGGTCCCCACCATTGAGAAAACCATCGACCTCACCGACACCCTGGCCGACATCATCGAGGAAGCCGCTGGCGGCCAAGAGATCGAAGTCAGCATGAGCGTCACCCTGGAAGGCACGGGCTCCGGCCAACTCCTCTGGGACGCCAGCAAGGGTCACTTCGTCGACTACACCCTGGACATCCAGCTCACCGCCCTGATGGACGGCAGCGGTAGCGCCCAAGGCCAAAGCGGCAGCGCTGAGATCGAAACCACCACCAACGTGAGCTACCACTTCACCGCTGAGTGATCTCCGGGGCCCAGCCCCCAACGGATGACTTTGGGGCCACTCCTCTCGCGGGGGGTGGCCCCTCGGCATTTAATGCGGTCATGGATTCCATCCGAGGCCATTGGAACCAGCCCCCGGAATGACGACCCGGCAGGGGTACCCAGGCTCCCGACAGACAAATTCCAGGTGATTGAGCCGGGTTCAGGGCTGGAGGTAGCCCCTCCCAATAGAAAAGGTCCTGGCCGGTGTTCCCCCGCCCGAGGGTTCCCGCCTAGAATGCCGGCCCCAGAACCCTTGCTTCCTAGGAAAATGACCACCCAAGCACCCGTGAACACCCCCACCTTCGAGTCCCTCGAGCCCCACTTCAAGAAGTGGGAGATGATCGGCGACATGATCGACCAGTGCGTCGACCTCATGCTCAACCTGCGTCAAAGCGGGCACCCGGGAGGTTCCCGGTCCAAGGTTCCCATGCTCGTGGCCAGCACCCTGGGCGCGGGTATGCGCTGGGACGTGCGCCACCCCGAGAACCCGCTCGGTGACCGTCACATCCTGGTGGCCGGTCACGCCAACCCCGCGGTCTACGGCATGCTCGCCGTTTACAACGAGGCCCTGCGCATCGCCCACCGCCGCACCGGCGACAGCAAGTACCTGGTCCCCAAGGCCGACGAACGTCAACTCGTCTGGCAGGACCTGCTCTGGTTGCGCCACGAAGGCCAACTTCAGGGTCACGCCGAAATGGAAGGCAAGTCGCTCTTCTTCAAGTTCAACACCGGCCCCTCCGGCCACGGCGCCCCCGCCGCCCTCGGCGCGGCCATGGCGCTCAAGCACGCCGGCTCGGACACCACGGTCTTCGCCCTCGAAGGCGAAGGCGGCCACACCGCCGGCTGCCACCACGCGGTCAAGAACTCGGCCTACGGGTTGGGTCTCGACAACCTGATCTACCTGCTCGACTGGAACGACTTCGGCATCGACAAGTTCTCCAACTCGGACGTGGCCTTCGGCACGCCCAAGGAATGGTTTGAGTCCTACGGCTGGCGCGTCGCCGGCGCCGAGGACGGCCACGACTACGCGGACCTGACCCGCGCCCTTCTGGACGTCGTCCACCCCGACGACACCGAAGGCCGCCCCGGCTGCGTCTGGTTCAAGACCACCAAGGGCCGCGGCTACCACGTCTACGACGCCCCCTCCCACGGCAAGGTCCACGGCCGCAACTCCGACATGTTCTGGCGCTGCCGCCAGGACTTCACGGACAAGTACGGCGTGCACTTCGAAGGCCAAGGCGACACCACCGACACCGGTGAAGAAGCCTGCCGCAAGCAAAGCGAAAGCTGGTTCCAAACCGTCTTCAGCGTGCTCGAAAGCACCGAAGGCCTGGCCGAGTACCTGGCCGACCGCCTGATCGACATCGCCGAGTCCATCCCCGGCGAACTACCCGCCAAGAAGTTCGACTCCAGCCGCAACCTGACCGACAACACCGACTGGCTCAACCAGGACACCCTTCCCGAAGGCCTGTTCCTGCCCGCCGGCGCCAAGGCCGCCAACAAGGACGGCTTCAAGAAGTTCGGTGCCTGGGTCAACTCCTACGCGCTCAAGCACACCGGCCGCCCGCTCGTGCTGGCCGCCTCCGCCGACCTGGCCGACTCCACCGCCCTCTCCGGCTTCGGCGGAGACTTCGAGGATCAAAAGGGCCCCGGCTGGTACGACCGCAACAGCGCCACCGACGGCGCCATCCTGCCCCAGCAGATCACCGAGTTCACCAACGCCGGCCTAATCTGCGGAGCCGCCACCGTAAACCTGAGTTCGACCCCCGAGGACGACTTCAAAGGCTACTGGGGCGCCACCTCCACCTACGGTTCCTTCAGCTACCTGAAGTACGGCATGTTCCGCCTCTTCAGCCAGCTCACCCAGGACTGCGAACTCAAGGCCGGCAAGGTCATCTGGGTCGTCGGCCACTCCGGCCCCGAAACCGCCGAAGACAGCCGCACCCAC
>JARGOW010000032.1 GCA_029212955.1 Planctomycetota bacterium
CCTGGCCTTGCCCGGCCAAAAAGTAACCAAACTCCCCTGAAGGCAGGCTGCTGGCCTGCAAGCGGAAGTTGTCCTGCGCCACAATATCACTTCCGGCCGCCGCGATAAAAGCGGGCGAACCCGTCGAGTTGTTCGTCGGAAAGCAATAGCCACTTCCAACCGTGTCATTGTGAAAGTACAGGTTGTCGATGGAGTACCAGTCATCGTGCGTAGCAGGATGAACAACCACAGATTTGATGTTGAACGAAGTGCTCTGGGCACCGACGTAGGCGGCGCAACATCCCCCGGGGAGGCCGAGCTGCGGCTCGCAGGTCCCCAGGAGCAATCCGGCAGCATCGTAGACGCGAACCTCGTTGCCTGAGTAATTGGCATCGAACCAGCCGAGAACGAACATGTCGACCGGCTCATCGAACACGATGGTGATGTCCACGAAAGGCATGGACATGACATGCGAACTAGCGTTATGCAACGTGAAGTTGGAAACAGCCGTGCCGTCCGCTGCCCATTGGGACACGTCATTGATCCCCATTCCAATCGGTGAGGAGAAGGTTACCCCGGGGACCACATAGGGGTTCGCCAGTGCACCTATCACTTCATTTTCGAAGTTGATGCAAACGGAGTCAGGCGCCATGAGCCCGGGATCATCAATGCAAGTGATCTGAGCTGCCGCTGTTGTGGTTAGAGCTGCGAGTACAAGTGTGAAGTGTTTCATGAAGTCGTATTCGGCAGGTACTGGATGAATTCTATCAAAGGAGGCCGAGACCTGTAAACTTCCCGCGTTGTTCCCATGACCACGGACCGGGCAGACGAGCGAATTGGGCGCGGATCTCTGCCTCGGGAATGCACTCGCCCTCTCCCCCTTGCAGACTTCCCCCGCAGGGCCTTCAGGACCACGCAACCAGCACAAGGGCCACCGCCGCAGGTAGCGCCTGTACCCAGAGGATCGTGCGGCTCGCGGTCTTTGCGCCGTAGAGGCCAGCGATGAGGATGCAAGTGAGGAAAAATAGCTGGATGGATGCACCCCTTCCGCTTTCCGGATCGCTCGCGCTCAAGTAGAGGCCCCAGATCAGTCCGGCGGCGAGGAAGCCGTTGTAGAGGCCCTGGTTGGCGGCCAAGACCTTCGTCGCCGCGGCCTGCTGCTTGCTGTGCCGAAAAATCGTGCGGCCCAGGGCCTTGTCCCAAAGAAACATCTCGAGCACTAGAAAGGCCAGATGCAACGCGGCCACCAGGGCCACCATGATCGAGCTCGCCTCGAACAATTCGACTAAGCCTCGGTGCCCTGGAATTGCAAGGAGTGCAGGTGTGCGTAGAGCCCTTCCTTGGCCAGTAGTTCTTCGTGGGTTCCGATCTCGGCAAGCCGGCCTTTTTCCAGTACGGCAATGCGGTCGGCGTTGCGGATGGTGGAGAGTCGGTGGGCGATGACGATGGAGGTGTGGCCCTGCATCAGGTTGTCCAAGGACGCTTGCACGGCCCGTTCGGATTCGGTGTCCAGGGCGCTGGTGGCTTCGTCGAGCAGGAGCAAAGGCGATCCGCTCAGCACCGCGCGCGCGATGGTGATGCGCTGGCGCTGGCCACCCGATAGGCGCGAGCCCGCGTCGGCCACGTTGGTGGCGTAACCTTCCGGCAAAGCCTCGATGAACTCGTGGATGTCTGCGGCCTTGCAGGCGGCGCGCACTTCTTCGGCGGTGGCCTCGGGTTTGCCGTACCGGATGTTTTCCTCGATCGAATCGTGGAACAGGAACGGGGCTTGGGTGACCATGGAGTATTGGTCGGTCCAGGAGTGCAGGGTCAAATCTCGCAGGTCCTTGCCGTCGGCTTGGATACTGCCCTCGTTCGGATCGAGGAAGCGCGCCACCAGGTCGATCAAGGTGCTCTTACCCGAACCTGAGGGTCCTACCAGCGCCAAGGTTTCGCCAGGCTTGAGTTCCAGGTTCACGCCTTGCAAGGCGGGCGTGTCCTCACCCGCGTAAGTGAAACCCAGATTCTCGATCTTCAAGCCGCTGCCAAGGCCAGCCAAGTCGGTGGCCATGGGCTTCTGAACGATGTCGGGGGCCTCATCCACAAGCTCTTGGAGACGTTGGCATGCACCTTCCGCTTCCGCGACAGCTCCCAGGGACTTCATGGTGCGCTTGATCGACTTGTACGACGCGGAGATCAGCATGAAGAATGCCAGCATGCCGCCACCGCTCGAGTCCAGAATTCCCCCGATGACCATGTAGCCAACCATCACGATCATGAGGCCCATGCCCACGTGGGTGTACGTGATAGTCCACGCTGCCGCCAATGCCGAGGCGCGTACCATTTTCATGGTGGCCTTGATGTAGCTTTGCTGGACCACCTGGAAGCGTTCGAGTTCGCGTTCTTCCGCGCGGTAGGCCTTGACCGTGCGAATACCGCTGAAAATCTGGGTCATGGCCTGGGTGGTCGCCCCCAGTTGGGTCAGGCTGCGGTTCGATCCCTTGCGCATCTTGCGCAGCAGGATTGAGATCGGAACCAGCAACAGGGGTAGACCCAACACCACGCCAAGCGTTGCGAGGGGCGCGATGGCGAAGGCAAAACCCAGGGTCACAACGGCGGTCACCGGCTCCCGAACCAAATCGCGCAGCATGATTTTGAGCACGGTCAACGTGGTGCCCACGTCGGCGCTCATGCGCGACAGAAGATCCCCGAACTTGCGCCGACCGTGGTAGCTCATGGAGAGCCCCAGCAAATGCGTGACCAAGTCCTGGCGCAGGGCCACCACCACGATCAAACTGACCTTGTTGGCGATCAGAGTTCCGATGTAGGTCACGATGCCCGCGGACAGGGCCAGCAAGGAAACCAGGGCTGCGATCCTCCACAGCACGGACTTGCGCCGCTCGGGGGTCAGATCCGCGGGGTCCCCCACGATCTTGTTCTGGACGGCCTCCCCAGCCTCCCGCTTCACCCGGGCGAAGTACGTTTCCTCCTCCAGGTTCTTGTCCTCGCGCACGCGCTGCAAGGATTCGTGAATGCCTAACCTTTGCTCTTCGGTGATTCCAGGCACCGTCTCCATGGCCTGGTTCAGCTCATGGCGCGCCGCATTGGATGGGAACAGCACATCCCATGTGGGCATGAGCAACAGCAACGTGCTCTGCATGAGCAATGCCCCCACCATGCTCAGTACGAACACGCTGATGAGTTTGCCCAGGTGGGGTTTGGCCAGGGGCCAAATGAGGCGCACCAGACCGTTGGAACGAAGCTTTCCCATGGGCCGCAGGTTAATCCGGAACGGCACCGGGATGCCTAAAAAAAAGGTCCTTCCTTGGGACCGGCTCGAACTAGCAAGCCATTCATAGTTAGCGGGCTCTCACGGATCGCCTGACAAGGCGCTCAAGCCCCCTCCCCAATGGAACGGTTCTGACAACGCTGCTAGGCGACTTGTGAGAATCCGCCAGTCATCGATGGCTGCTAGGACGCAGGCACGAAAAATCCCCCCCCCGGGGCACCGGAGGGGGGATTTTTGGGATGTTGCCGGGGAGGACTTAGATGTCCAAACCCTTGACTTCAGCGGTTCCGAGAGACTCGTGGGAGTAGCGACGGAACAGCAATTGGGCGTAGTCGTCCTGGAGGGCCTTCAGGGTGCGGGCCTCCTTCGGGCTGAGGCGCTTGCTGGCGGGCACGCGCTGCTTCACGTAGGTGATGAAGTAGCCCTTGGGTCCACGGAAAGGACCACCGATCGAGCCCTCGGGCACGTTGAAGAAGATCTCATCCACGGCGGCGGTATCCCACAGGTAGTGGGAGTAGGCGCTCTCACCCAGGTGGTTCTTCATGTCGTTGCGAGTGGTCGGGGTGCCTTGGAAGCGACCCTTGTCCCGCATGCTGTTGGCCGGCGGCATTTTGCCGGAGGCGGGCATGGGCGGATCCCAGAAGTCGGAGTGCAGGTCCAGGAAACGGGCCCACCACACGTCGAAGGGCTGAAGCTCTTCGGCGGGCTCGTAGGTCTCGCCGCGGGCATCCGCCTCGGAGCGAGCCAATGCCTGGGCATCCACTTTGGCCGCATAGGCGTCGATCTCGGCGCGCAGTGCGATCGCTTTGTCGTAGGCCATTTGCCAACCACCTTCGATCCAAACGTTGTTGGGCTCATCGAATGCGGAGACCAGCAAAGTTTCGGCACGCACGCGGGCGATCCCCATGATGCCTTGCACGATCGGGAAGTGAGCTTGCAGTTCCTGGGGGACGGAACCGTCCTCGCGAAGGGCCAAGCGCTCATCGATGCTCGCCCTGTAGGACTCGTAAAGGTAGGTGTATTCCTGGAAGGACTCGACCGAGGGGAAGCGATAGGCGCTGGTGGCCACGAAGCCCACACTGCCAAAAGTTCCCGCGTTGGCGGAAGCGGCCTTCTGCTCGGCTAGCTTGGCGAGGAAGGGCTCGTAGGGCTGCAGGATTCCTTCGGCTTCCAAGCGATCCTTGGTGGCTGCGGTCAATGCCAGGAAGTACTTGGCTTCGTAGACGTCTTGGCTGTCGAAGGCCTCTTTCATGTCCTGGTAGACCTGCTCGACGGTCAAGCTGTTGTTCAGCCCGTGACCTTCAATGGTCATCAGAATGTCCTCGGGCACGCCTTCGCTGGCGGTCTTGATGACCACGAATTCGGCAAGGATGCTTTGAACGGCGTCGCGCAGCACGGCCATCATCATGTCCTGCTCGCGCTCCATGAACTTGCCGGCGACCTCGTCGACCATTCCGGTCAAGCGTTGGCGCTGCTCCATGTCGAGGCTTTCCACGTCGGCACCATCAAAGTGCTCAGCGAGGGCTGCGGCCTGGGCTTCGTCCCGGCTCTTTTGCCATGCCACTTCGCGCATGGTGTAGTACTTGGTGTAATCCTCGACCAGGTCGAATTGGGGCGAGGCCTGGTGAACGGCTTCCAAAGAAAGGTCGGGCCAGCCATCCGGATGTCCGGGGAAGAACAGCTGGTCGAATTCCATGGTCATGCGGATCTGATCGCGCCACCAGTCCATGCTCTTGTAGGCACGGCGAATTTCGGTGCGCAAATCCAGGGTGGGGTAGCGCTCCATGAAGCTCTCCCCTTCCTCCTTGAAGCGGATCTCGTACTCTTGAGGATCCAATTCAAAGCGGGCCATTTCGGCGCTGAGAGCCACATCGAGTTCCTCGCGCTGGTCGGCGGTAAGCTCCTCGAGGGTCTTGCCACCAAAGTTGTCCTCGAGCATGCGCTCGCGGGACTTGATCGCCCGGAGCTCACGCTCCTGATCCATCAGAAGGCCGAGTCGCAGGGACTCCAGACCATTGCGGCCCTTGCCATAGCAAAGGAAACGCTTGATGGCGGTATCGGTGATGCGCTTGCCATTGACGAACAAGGGCTCCCCAAATTCGGAGCTGGAGGCATCGGTGGCCTCCGCAACATCTTCAACAACTGCGGCGGCGGGAGCCTCCCCATCCTGGGCCCAAATGGGGGCCACAAGTGCGAGGGGAGCAAGGAATCTGGTGAGGAGCGAGGTGCTCGGGTTGAGTTTCGATGACATGGTTCGGGTCAAGGTCAGCCGCTTTGGGCGGGCGAGGATCCGGATTGGTACGGACAGCAGGTCTAAGGCGTTAGGCCAATTCTCGGGGTTCCAGTTATCGGACCACGGGATTGCTAGCCCAAGACCCTATATTGTTATCCCCAGTTCGCAATTTGGAACCGGGACGAATTTCCCTACTCCTGGACCAATCCAGCCCTTCGGGAGCCCAAAACCACCCTACGAAAGCCGTGACTCGGGACCCTATCCCGCCTAGGAGGGGGTCTGTCGCCACCATTTGGGCACCAATCTCCCCCCCATGTGCCCGCCCCTAGTACCGTAGGAAGCGACCCGCCGCCCAGGCCCCACCCCCACCATGACCTACGAACCTCGCACCATCGCCCTGCATTGCGATCTGCACCATCCCCCCATGGCACCGGACCCCAATCCGGTCCAGCGCCTGCACAACCAGATGTTCCAATCTGGCGCTCCGGCCTACACTAGCTTCGCTGTGACGCCCATGGGCCCTGTGCTTTCCAACCCAGCACCGGTTCCCAACCGGGTCTCCCAGGTTCTCTTCCTGGCCGACCAGCTCCAATTCCGGGACGAATTCGCCGGACAGGGCCATGAGAACTTCGCGAACCGGGTCCAGGACATCGCCGGGAACTATGCCGAGTCCCGGGGCTTTTCAAACTACCTGGGACAAAAGGTCACCGTGCGCGCCCTGGTCACCCCCCAGAACTTTCGGGATGCCCGCCACTACCTGGACCAGTCCATGTTCCGCTTCCAGGGACCCTTCGGCCAGGACACCTCCGCCATCACCCAGCACTTCGATCAACCGGCAGACCTGTACGGTCTTCGTATGGCCTTTCCTGGAGAGGGTCCGACCCAATCGAACATCGGCCTGCGCATCGAGTCCTACTCGGCCGACGCCCGCTCGCTGTTCGTGGAAGTGCAAGGCGCCTACGCCCCGCAACCTGCGGACCACAGCCCCCTGGATTACGGCGCACGGGTTCACGAGCTGTACACTTTCCTGGAAACGCACACCCTTCCGTTCATCCAACACTTCGACAAACCGCTCTAATCCCCATGACGCTATCGCTGAAGAACACGTGGCTGGTCGGCCTCGGGATGCTGGCACTGGTGGCATGCAAGGGGGAAACCAAACCAGTGGAATCTGATACGGAAACGGAGACCACCCAGGCCCAGGACCTGCCCGAGGGTACGGTTCTCCTGGTGGAAGGCCTGCCGATCACGGCCGAGGAAGTGGACCGCTGGTTGCCCATTTACTCCATGCTGGAGCCGGCCAAAAGTGAACACGCCATCCGTCGCTATATCATCACGAACTACAACCTCCCAGTCACCGTGGGCGCCGTGGCGGATCCTGAAGCCCGTGCCCGGGCCCGCGCCCGATTGCAACTCACTCTGGACGCACTCAACCGCGGCGAAGAGGCTCCGATCGAAGGCCCCCAGGTGCAACGCATCCACGACACCTTCAAATCGGAAATGGGCCTGGACCGCTGGGGAATGGCCAAAATGAATCCCACCGGTGAATGGTCCGAGGTCTTCGAAACCCTGGGTGGATTCACAGCCGTCCGACTGGTGGGCGCACCGGATCAATGGTTACCCAACAGCGCCATCACGGTAGAGCACATCACCGTGGATTACATCCCGGCCAGCGATTCCCGCGAGTTCGTCACCGAAGCGCTCAAGGCCGTGGACATTCAAGTCATCGATCCCGAATGGGAGCGCTACATTCCTCTTCTCTACCTGCACAACAGCAAACTGCCCCAATGAAAACCCTCTCACTGTTTCTCGTGGCCGTGACCCCCTGGGCATCCGGGTGGACCGATGCCCCAGCCCTAGCCAGCACACCGCCCTCCGCATTCGTCCAAGAGCCCTCCGAGGAGGCCGAGGAATCGGAGGAAGAGGGGGAAAAAGGCGACAAGCACCTGAAGGAATGGCCCGCACTGGAGAACAAGGAGGTCAAGCGACTGGTCAAAGCCCGCACGGAAGAGATGGGAGTCGATGCGGCCATCAAGCTCAAGGAGACCGGCGCCGGCGTGGCCCCGGCCTTGATCAAGGCCCTGGGCATCACCAAGGACAAAGAGACAATGGAGCGCATCTTCGACGTGCTCGACGCGGTCACCGGCCCGGCCCACACCAGGCTCTTGGCCAAGGACTTCCTGTCCAAGAAACCCAACATTCGCCGCTACGCCCTGGGCCGCGTGGCCCAATTGCCCGACACCGGCGTGGCCGAACAGGCCGAAGCCGCCTGGACCATGGCCAACAAGAAGGGCAGCCATTGGGACAAGCAAGACAAGTACTTGGCCGCCCTGTGCTGTGCGGCCGCAGGCTCCGATGCGGGCCTCGAACTGTTGATCGAATACGCGGGAAAAAAATGGGGCAAGGTCCGCGAGGACTTCGCCCTGGCGCTGCCCTCCCTGCGCAGCGATGCACTCTCAAAGCAACTGATCGAGCGCTTCGGCAACACGGACCGCCAATCCCAAGTAGAATGCCTTCGCTTGCTATCCTTGTGCGGAACGAAGGCTTCCTTCCCGTACATCAAACCCCTGCTCGACAGCGGTGACGGGTCCCTGAAAAAGGCGGCCATCAACGCCTGCCGGGGCATCATCGAAAACAAGCCCCCCCTCGGAAACATCTCCGTCTTCGACGCCATCGACCTGGCCAACAAATGGAAGGAACGCCTGTGATCTCCCCCCGATTTCTCCTCATCCTTGTCGCGATCTTTTGCGTGAGCGCCCCCAGCGCTCTGGCGCAGAAAAAGGGTCGCAACAAACTCCCGAAAACCGACCCGAGCCAGTGCCCCTACTGCCATGGGGACGAGGCCATCATGAAGGCCGCGGGCATCGTCTCCCACGGCGGCTTCGGTGTGGGCCGCAAGACCACCGAAGAGGTCAACCAACAACTCGGTACGGCTGAAATCTACTGGATCGAAACCGAGCACTTCGAACTGGGCATGGCCCTGGGCCGCATGAAGGTGCGCCAAGAAAACAAAAAGAAGATCCGGGAGGAATGCGCCAAGCTCGGCGAGCACCTGGAGAATGTGCCCGACAAGCCCAAAATCGTGGATCAGTGGCTCTTGGCGCACCTTTACGCCCAACGCCTGGAAGAGATTTACGACGACATGCTCACCCTGTTGGACGTGGATGACAGCGTCTTCCCCCCCCCTGGAACCGTCTGGAATATGCAAGGCGAATACTGGGGCCAGGGACCGTACTTTGGCCAAAAGGGCAAGCTCGAAGTGCTCTTGCTTCCCAGCGAATCCCTGCACGTGAATTGGCTGAGCAAGAACTTTGGACTCAAGACCAAGAAAACCCAGCGCTGGCACGTGATCGACACGGGCAGCCTGCACTTGAGCGTGCACACCGACCAGGGCAGCCTGAAGGTCGACCCCGCACTGCACGGGCATCTGGTGTTCAACATTTCCATCATGTTGACCCACTCCTTCAAGCACTATTCCTACGACATGCCGGTGTGGCTGCTCGAAGGCATCGGCCACTACATGGAGCGCCGACTCAATCCCAAGTACAACACGTTTGACTCGGGAGAAGGCGGCGTGGCCGAAATGACCAAGAAAAAGAACTGGGAACCCGCGGTCAAGAAACTCGTGGCTGCGGACAAAGCACCCGGCCTGGGAGTTCTAGCTCGCATGACCACCTTTGCCGAGTTGGATTTGGATCGGCACTTCGTGTCGTGGTCCCTGATCGACTACATGGAGCGCGCCCACCCCGGCTTCCTGCAGAAACTTATCTACCGCACTTCCAACCTGCGCAATGAACAGAACATTCCCGACGGCTCAAAACTGATGGAGGAGCACCGCGCCGTGTTCAAGGACGAGCTCAAGATGAGCTACCAGTCCTTCGACCGCGCCTGGAAGGAATGGGTGCTTGAAAACTACGCCTCCAAGTAGGCGAGAGGGACTCCAACCCTGGGGCCCGTGGCGCTGTCTTGGACAGGGCCACGGGTCCTTCGCATGGGCGGAGGAGGCTTTCCACTCGACCGCCGCCCCGATGGACCCCCCACCCGGCCTCGCCACCGGATCCGACCCAAGGAATTCGCAATCGGGAAGGTCCCGGCTCCCCACTACCATGCTGCAAATCAAGACACCCCGCCGGAAATGAGTCCGCTCCCGGGGAATTAAGGGCCTCTTGACCCAAGGGCTCCCCAATGCGATCCAGACCCAGGGTCCGACTGCCGAAAGGTGCCTTGGGGCCCGTGCCACCCGAAAGTCCCGGCCTCGGGGCCCCGGGGGGACACACCTGCCCCCCCACTCTGGCACGATTCCTGGCCGTTCTATCCCCGGAATCCCCCTGCGAAGGGGCCCCAAGTGCGGTAATCTTTGCTTGCGAGGGACTAGGTTCGCCCAAACCCTCACGCCAACGGTAGAATACGGCCTGTCCGGCCCCCTCGAATCCTCCCGCCTGCTCACCACCGATGACCCGAAGTAAGAAGCACATAGTGCTGTTCATGCCGTTCCGCGCCGATCCGAGCGAGGGCGTGCGCGTGGCTGCCGATTTGCTGCCCCTAGAGCTGCTGCAAATCGCGAGCTGGCCCGACAAGGATGGCTACAAGGTGCACATCGTCGACGCCATGGTGCACGACGACTACATGGAGCAGCTGTTCGAACTTTGCGAAGGCGCACTGTTGTTTGGAAGTTCCTGCATCCTGGGATACCAGGTGGCCCACGGCGCCGAAGTGGCCCAGGCGATTCGCCAGCGCTTCCCCGACCTGCCCATGATTTGGGGCGGTTGGTTCCCCTCCATCGCACCCGAACTTTTCATCAGCGAAGGCATCGCCGACGCGGTTGCACTCGGCCAGGGCGAACTCACCTTCCGCGATGTGGTGCAAGCCCTCGATTGCGGCGAGAGCCTGGAAAGCGTGCCCGGCCTGGTCGTCAACAAGGACGGTCAACCCGTCTACACCGATCACCGCCCCGTGGTCGACTTCGACAAGTTCCCCGATGCCCCTTGGCATCTGGTCGACTACGAGCCGTACGTCGAACGCCAGAACAACTCGGACAACAAATGGAAGGTGCGTCACAAGCACCCCGACCCGTGGAACTTCGATCACTCGGTTCCGGTCCGTGGCTTCAGCTATTTCTCGAGCTTCGGTTGCCCCGAACCCTGCACCTTCTGCTGCTCGCCCCTGGTGACCGGCCGTCGTTGGAAGGCCATGCCCGGCGACCTCTTGGCCGAACGCTTGCTAGAACTGCACGACCGCTTCGACTTCAACGTGGTGCGCTTCCAGGACGCCAACTTCGGCGTGGCTGAAAAGCGTTCCAACGCCTTCTGCAATGCTCTGGTAGAAGCGGACACGCCCTTCTGGTGGTCCGGTTGCTACGAGATCGAAACCATCGATCGCTACAAGAAGGAATCCCTGGACCTCATGCAGGCCGCCAAGTGCCATATGATTTCCGTGGGCGCCGAAGCCGGTTCCGAGGAACAGCAGGACGCGATCAAGAAGAAGATCAACGTGGACCACTTCGAGTCCTCCCTGCGCGCCATGAACGAGCGCGACATCACCACCGGCTGCTCCTGGATCATCGGCTACCCCGACGAAACCCAAGAATCCATGCGCGAAACCATCCGCATGGCCGCCCTGATGAAGCACAAGTTCCCGCGCTCCGCGTCGGACATCTTCCCCTTCCGCCCGATCCCGGGCACGGTGGACTTCGACCGCATGGTCGAGTTGGGCTACGCCCCGCCGAGCACCCTCAAGGAATGGGGCAGCGTGCTCGAGTACCGCTTGGACATTGGCAACCTGGTTCTGCCCGCCGACGTGCAGCAGACCTGGAAGCGCTACGGCGTGGCCGCCACATTCTACGGCGAGCTCGCCAAGGAAGGCTCCAGCATGGTGCGCAGCATGATGAAGGGCATCTCCGGCTGGCGTTTGAAGAACAACAGCTACAAGTTCCCCATCGAACACAAACTCTTCCACGCCTACGTGAAACTCACCAAGCAGGACGAGAAGCACATCCTCAACCAGGGCACGAACGAGAACCTCGATCGCACCCCTGGAGTCACCCCGAACGCCCCGGTCTAAACCGCAATGATTCAGCGCAAGCCCAAAATCGTTCTCTTCCTGCCCCACCGCGCCGACCCCGGCCGCGGCGAGGCCTTCAGCGCGGACCTGCTCCCCCTGGAGCTTTTGCAGATCGCCACCGGCCCCATCGCCGACGGCTATGAAGTCGTGATCATCGACGCGATGATCGAGCCCAACTACATGGAGAAGCTGGTGGAGGCCTGTGACGGCGCCATGCTCTTCGGCTCCTCCTGCATCCTGGGCTACCAGGTCTACGACGGCTACCTGGCCGCCAAGGCCGTGCGCGAGAAATACCCGAGCCTGCCCATCATCTGGGGCGGTTGGTTCCCGAGCGTCATCCCCGAGCTCTACTTCCAGCACAACATCGCCGACGCCGTCTGCATCGGCCAGGGCGAGATCACCTTCCGCGAAGTGGTGCAAGCCATCAGCTGCGGCGAGTCCCTGGAAAGCGTGCCCGGCCTGGCCGTGGAAAAAGACGGCCAAATGATCTTCACCGATCACCGCGCGGTCGTCGGCTTCGAACAATTCGAGCCCGTGCCCTGGCACCTGCTCGAGTACGACCGCTACGTGGAACTGCAGCTCCAGCCCATGCGCACCCAAAAAGTGCGCCACCGCTTCCCGCTGCCCGGTGACTTCACCCCCATGAACCCGCCCAAGGGTTTCAGCTTCTTCTCGAGCTTCGGTTGCCCTGAGCCCTGTACCTTCTGCTGCTCCCCCGCCATCACGGGCCGCCGCTGGAAAGCCATCCCCGGCAAGCAACTCGCCGAAGAGATCGTCGAGCTCAAAGAACGCTTCGGCTTCGACATGCTGCGCTTCCAGGACGCCAATTTCGGCGTGGCCGAAAAGCGAACCAAGGAGTTCTGTCAGACCATGGTCGACCTGGACGCCGACGTGTGGTGGAACGGCACGATCGAGATCGAAACGATCATGCGCTACAAGGAGCCCACCCTCGATCTCCTCGAAGAATCCAAATGCCACCTGCTCTGGCTAGGCGCCGAATCCGGCACCGAAGAGATGCAGGAGCGCATCAAGAAGAACATCAAGATCGACAACATCCCGCTCGCCATCGGCGAGCTGGTCAAGCGCAACATCGTGCCCGGCACCTTCTGGATCATCGGCTTCCCCGGCGAAACCCAGCACTCCATGGAGCAAACGCTCAAGCAAGCCGCCCACACCAAGTTCCTCTACCCCCTAGCCGGCTCCGACGTCTACCCCTACCGCCCCATCCCGGGCACCCCGGACTTCCGCCAAGCCGTCGAACTGGGCTACAAACCACCCACCGACTTCGCCGAGTGGGGTGATTGCTTCGAGTACAAGTACAACTCCCAAAACACCCCCCTCCCCGAATCCGTCCGCCACACCTGGCAACGCTACAACAACACCGCAGCCATCTACGACATGCACAACCAAGAGGGCCCCCTCTGGATGCGCAAACTACTCTCAAAGATGGCCGGCAACCGCCTAAAGAAAGGCAACTACGGCTTCCCCATAGAGCAAAAGCTCTACGACATGTACGTCAAGGCAACGGGCCAAGCCCAAAAGAAAACCACCGACGCCGACGCCGAATACCAACAACTCCAACCCGAAACCCACGCCCAGCTAACCGACAAACCGGCGAGCTAGCGCAAACGAAAAAGCCCCACGTCGCCCAAGCGGCCAAGGCACCCCACAAAGAGCCCGGCGCGATCCATCGCGCCGGGCTCAACAATTTCTAAGCGATTTGGCCTTCTAAAATCAACTACAGAGACAAAAGGGCATGCTGGTATTGAATGAATCCTGCAAGGCCAAAGGACCCATTTACGAATCTGCGATTACCGACATACATACCGCCCATCACAGCGACAACTCTAGCTTTTTCGGCTTGAAAGCCGCACAATCCAATAATGAAAGAGCGGAATATTCAAGCGACTGCTCTCGCGCGGCTGTTCTCTGCAACGGTGCTTGGCGAACTCGCGAAGCGAGGAGAATCGCCCACATTCGCTAGATTGCTCCGTGAGTCGGGCCTCCAATTCGATGAATCCTCGGACTCGTGGATAGGTGAGCTTTTCGATCTTGCTTTCAGCTTGCTCAAGCTTAGGCCCAATCGCCACGAGTACATTTACAAAGCTGCTCTAACCCAAAAAATACTATTGGGTACTCACTCGCTCTCAACAGCGTCGATGCTGACAGAGTTCCGCGCCGGAAAATGCAAGGCGGACGTAGTGATATTAAACGGCACCGGGACCGTGTACGAGATCAAGTCTGAGCGAGATAGCCTAACTCGACTTATGAGCCAAATTGAAGCCTATAGTCAAGTTTTCGCGACGGTCAATGTCATTGCGGGAGCAAACCACATCCAAGGCATAGCCGAGTCTGCTCCTAGCCATGTTGGCATTCTAATGCTCAGTGATCGCTACCAAGTTTCCACTATCCGCGAGGCTGCCAACCAGCCCTGGAGAACTAACCCTTGCGCGATTTTCGACTCCATCAATCAACTCGAAGCCCAATCGATCCTTCAGGAGTACGGGATTGAAGTCCCGTCAGTTCCAAACACAAGGCGATACATGATGCTGAGGAGCTTGTTTGCCTCGCTTGATCCCGAATGTGCACATCGAGGGATGGTG